>JBBTTQ010000059.1:0-5920 GCA_038064175.1 Patescibacteria group bacterium | reverse complement strand
TCCAAATATTTCGCGGCACCGTGGCGCGATCCGATCGGCAGTTTCGTCGGCATCCTTGAGCTCGTCGCGGAGTTCGCCAAGATGATTTCCTTCACGTTCCGTCTCTTTGGCAACATCTTCGCGGGGGAGGTCCTGCTCGTGGTCATCTTCGCGCTGATGCCGTACGTCGCACCCCTGCCGTTTTTGGGTCTCGAGATCTTCGTCGGCTTCGTGCAGGGGCTCGTGTTCTCGCTTCTGACCATTGTATTTCTGAAGATGGCGATTACGGCGCATGGGGGGCATGGGGAACAGCACAGGGGTCACGGGCATCAAGTTACGCACGCGTGAAATCCTCGTTAACTCGTTCCTCGTTGCCCGTTTTGTATTTTGCTGTTTTATCGAGTAACGGGCTAACGAGCAACCAGCAACGCTCCACAATCTGAAAATCATTGCAGAGACCCTTGTTTGGAAGTTAATATATCTCTACAATCCGCGCGCTTTTTACATTTCACGCGTTTCCCCCTTCTTTCCTATGGCAACCGCAGAAACCGCACAAATGGCGTCGACCGGCGCCTCCATATTTTCGGATAAGAACCTCGTCGTAGGCATGACGATGGCTTTTGGTGCCATGTTCCCGGCTCTCTCGATCGGTTGGATCTCGAGCAAGGCCATGGAAGCAATCGGTCGCAATCCCGAGGCTGCTTCGAAAATCCAGACGGCGCTCGTGCTCTCGGTCGCTTTCGCGGAAGCGATCGCGATCTACGCGCTCGTGGTGTCGCTGATTATCAAATTCGTTTAATCAAAACTGTAGGGCAAGAATATTCTTGCCCTACAGTTTTTCTTCTTTCGTATGGAGCTTCTCTCCAAGCTTGGCATCGACCTTGGTCTGCTCATCGCGCAGATGGTGAACTTCGGGATCCTCGTGGGCGTGCTGACGTTTTTCATCTACCGTCCGCTCCTGAACGTAATCGATGCTCGTCGCGAGAAAATCAGGAAAGCGATGGAGGATGCCAATATGATCGAAAGGCAAAAAAAGGAGCTGGTTGTGCGTCGCACGGCGGAGCTCCATCGTATCGATCAGGAGTGCGGTGCGTTCATGGAGAAAACGAAGCAGCAGGCCGAAAAAGCGAAGCAGGAGATTTTGGCTTCGGCTAGGACGGAAGCGGAGCAGACGCTGGAGCGCGGACGGAAGATGTTGGAAGAAGAGCGCATGCGTGTGTTTGCCGAAGTGCAGGGAATCCTTTCATCTTTGATTCTCCGAATGACGGAAAAAATTCTCGAGCGCGAATTTGGAAAGAGCGATCAAGAACGGATCATGACGTCCCTCGAGAAGGAATTACCGCACCTGCTGCAATGAATATTCGATCCCGCCCCATCGCGCGCGCCGTACTCGATCTCTGGAGCACTGCTTCGAAGAATGAGCGAAATGCGCTCCTGGACGCCGCTCTTCATCTCCTGGAGGAGCGCGGGCTCATGCACGAATTCCGCGTCTTCCCTCGAATCCTCCGGGACGAATGGCAGAGACGCGAAAACATCGTACCGGCGACCTTGAAAACGCCGGAAGGCGATGCCGGTTCCCATGCTGTTTCCCTCGCTTCGATTTTGGAAAAGACTCTTGGAAAGAAGATCGCGATGGAGGAAAAAGCGGATGGGAATCTCATCGGAGGAGCGGAGCTCAGCTTCGGCGACGATCGCTACGACCGGAGCATCCGCGCGGCCCTCGAACAATTTGAAACGCATGTACGCGCCTCCGCTATTCCTGTCTCTTAATAGCGCCCCGCCCACGCGGGGTCCTCTCCGTTGCTTTTGTTGCCCCTTTTGCCCTCTTTGCCTTCACTCCCATGACTCTCAGCAAGAATCTGATTCAATCCCTCGAAGAACGCATCGCTTCCTATACGAAGGAAGTGAAGCACGAACACACGGGAACGGTCGTCGAAGTCGGCGACGGTATCGCGAAGCTCTCGGGACTCTCCCGGATCGGTTCCGCGGAAATGATTGATTTTGGCAACGGCGTTTTCGGAAGCGCTCTGAACCTCGGTGAGGACGAAGTCGGCGCCATCGTTTTCGGCGATTTCAGCAGGATTCAGCAAGGCGATACGGTGAAGGCAACTGGTCAGATCCTCTCGGTTCCGGTCGGGGGAGCTCTGACAGGACGCGTTGTGTCACCGCTGGGCGAAGCGAAAGACGGAGGACCTCCGATTGTTTCCAAACATCACTATCCCGTTGAGAAAATCGCGCCGCGCGTCATCGAGCGCAAGTCCGTCACGATCCCGCTCCAGACCGGCATCAAAGCGATCGACTCCATGATCCCGATCGGGCGCGGGCAGCGCGAGCTCATCATCGGCGATCGTCAGACGGGGAAAACAGCCGTCGCCGTCGATGCCATCATAAACCAGAAGCAGACGCAGCAGAGTGACAGACCCGTGGTCTGCATCTACGTCGCCATTGGTCAGAAGGAATCCAAAGTGGCGAAGATCGTCGCCGAACTCAAAAAACACGGCGCGATGGAGTACACCATCGTCGTGTCCGCCGGTGCGGCCGAGCCTGCGTCGCTCTCCTACATCGCCCCTTTTGCGGGATGCGCGATGGGCGAGTACTTTCTCGATCAGGGCAAAGACGTGCTCTGCATCTACGATGATCTTTCGAAGCATGCCTGGGCCTACCGCCAGATTTCTCTCCTCCTGCGTCGTCCTCCCGGACGCGAGGCGTACCCCGGCGATGTTTTCTATCTGCACTCCCGTCTCCTCGAGCGCGCGGTCAGTCTCTCGGACGAGCGCGGTGGCGGGACGCTCACGGCTCTGCCGATCATCGAGACGCAGGCGGGGGACGTGTCCGCATACATTCCGACGAACGTTATTTCCATCACCGACGGTCAGATCTATCTGGAATCCGATCTCTTTTACAAAGGCATCCGTCCCGCCGTGAACGTAGGACTCTCGGTGTCGCGCGTCGGATCCGCCGCACAGAGGAAATCCATGAAGAAAGTGGCGGGGAAACTCCGCTTGGATCTTGCGCAGTACCGCGAGCTTGCGGTCTTCGCGGCCTTCGGATCGGATCTGGATGCCGCAACAAAGCTCCAGCTCGACCGCGGAGCGCGTCTCACGGAAATCTTGAAACAGGGACAGTACGAACCTCTCTCGACCTCCGAGCAGGTCGCCATCCTCTTCGCCGGCGTTTTGGGTTACCTCGATGACGTTCCCGTCGACCAGGTGAAGACATTTGAAAAGCAGTTCCTGACCTTCCTCCGCGACAAACACTACGATGTCCTGAAGGCGCTCGAGAGTGAGATTACGAAGGAGACGGAAGAAACGCTAAAGAGACTCATTGATTCGTTCAAGAAAGAACGTGGATTTACGAGCGTTCCTCGTTAGCTCGTTGCTCGTTTAGCGGTAGAACGAGTAACGAGCGAACGCGCAACGAGCAACGGATCCACACGTTTTATTCTCCCTTTCTCTCCACAATCTTGGGCCGAAATCTCCGCGATATCCGGCGTAAGATGAAGGCGATCAAATCGACGCGCCAGGTGACGAAAGCCATGGAACTCGTGGCGGCGTCGAAGATGCGCAGAGCCGTGAATAACGCGCAGATGCTCCGGCGCTACGCTCTCTCCGCGTGGCGGATCCTGGAGAATTTGGCCGAGGTGCATCCCGGACTTCATCCCTATCTGACGGAGCGACCTGCGAAGAAGATTCTTGCGATCCTCTTCACGTCCGATCGCGGTCTCTGCGGGAGTTTGAACGCGCAGATGTTTCGGATGGCGAGTCATTACCTCAAAGAGGTGAAGGCGCTCCCGGAGTTCGAGATGCTTTCGTTCATCGCCATCGGGAAAAAAGGCCAGCAATTTCTTGCCCGTTCCGGAGAGGATGTCGTCGCGGCATTCCCCGCACTCAGTAATCATCCGGCCTTCCGCGATATTCTGCCGATTGCCAGGATAGCCACAGAAGGATTCCTGGACGGCTCCTGGGATTCCGTCGTACTCCTCTACTCCGATTTCATTTCGGCCATTGCGCAGGAGCCTACGGCGAAGGTCCTGCTGCCCTTCACGAAGTCCAATCTCAAGACGATGCTTTTAAGCATCATCCAGCGTCGCCATACGCGGTCTGAGGATCTGATGAAGGAGGAAGAGAGTGTCGCGGAGTACGTGTTTGAGCCGTCGCAGGACGAGATTTTGCGCACGATCCTCCCGCAACTCACGGAAATGCAGGTCTTTCAGGCCGTCCTCGAAGCGACCGCTTCTGAACACTCTGCCCGCATGGTTGCGATGCGAAACGCCTCCGACAACGCTTCGGATATTCTCGATGATCTCACGCTTACCTATAACCAAACGCGCCAGGCGGGGATTACGGCGGAGCTGGCGGAACTCTCTGCAAGCAAGGCAGCTTTGGATTAAATTTTTCAATGTTCAAATGCATCTTCCCCATTTCATCCATGAGCAATGAAATATCCTGCTTCGTCGTCGGAGCTGTCGAATCATCGGTCATGATCACATGTTGCTGTAGAACTGCTTCTTCTTGTTTGCAGCTCTGTAGCCTTCCCGTTTGAGCGCGCGGAGACGTTCCAGTCGGCGCGTGCGCTTGCGTCGGAAGGTCCTTCGCTCGCGGAGGAGTTTCAGGATCCCGGATTTCTGGAACTGCTTCTTGAACCGCTGCTGGAGACGGTCGTTCGATTCATCGCCTTTCCTGTGAGCGTGGATGGCCATAAGCCGAAAGAGTGTAGGGAAGTGTATGGTATGTGACAAGCCTCACAGAATGGTTTACGGGTTTACGAGGTTCAGGTGTACGAGGTTCAGGTGTACGAGCTCTGTCATTCACAGAGGATGAAATGTATGGAAAAATTCCAATTTGTACAAAAATTTTGTTCAAGAATTTCCTTAAGCAGATAACAATATAGCAATATAACAATCTGGAATTATCGCACTCGTTTTCCAGCCCAAAACCGTTGCTCAGAGGATGATTGCTCCTTAGAATTCGAGAGATATGGCAACGCAAAGGTACACCGCGCAGCAGATCCAGGTTCTGGAGGGATTGGAACCCGTCCGGAAGCGTCCGGGCATGTATATCGGATCCACCGATCAGCGGGGACTCCATCACCTCGTCTACGAAATCGTCGATAACAGTATCGACGAAGGGATGGCGGGACATGCGGATTTCATCATGATCACATTGGAGGACGACGGCTCGGTTTCCGTGGAGGATAACGGCCGCGGTATTCCGACCGACATTCATCCGACGACCAAACGTTCCGCGCTCGAAACGGTGCTCACGACGCTCCACGCGGGAGGCAAATTCGGTGGCGACGACAGTGGGTACAAAGTGTCCGGCGGTCTCCACGGCGTCGGCTCTTCGGTCGTGAACGCGCTCTCTATCAAGATGCGCGCCGAGGTCTACCGCGACGGAAACGTCTACGTGCAGGAGTACAAACGCGGTAAACCTCTGGCGGATGTGAAAAAAACGGGAAAGACCGACAAGCGTGGCACGAAGATCAATTTTATGCCGGACGAGGAGATCTTCGACACCATCGATTTCAGCATGGACATGCTGATGACGAGGCTGCGCCAGCAGGCGTACCTGACGCGCGGCATCACGATCGCGGTGATGGATGCCCGCAAGAAGAGGCCGGCAGAGGACGAGCAGTACCCGCGTCTCTACCGTTTCCACTTCGAAGGCGGGATCGCGGCGTACGTCAAGCACTTGAACGAATCGAAGGATGCGATCGGGGATCCCATCTGGTTTGAAAAAGACACGCCCGACGGTTTCGTGGAAGTCGCATTGCAGTACACGCAGGCGTTCCAGGAGCACGTCGTGAGCTTCGCCAATAACATCCACACCGCCGAAGGCGGCCACCACCTGACGGGCTTCAAAGCCGCCATAACGCGCACCATCAATGCGTACGCCCGCCAGTACGGACTCCTGAAGGAAAAGGAGGAGAACTTGACCGCCGA
>JBBTTQ010000058.1:0-10160 GCA_038064175.1 Patescibacteria group bacterium | reverse complement strand
GGGGATCGGGTGGGTGCACTTCGGTTCCGGTTGCATCTACGCGGGCGATAACGACGGCCGTGGATTTTCCGAGGAGGACACGCCGAACTTCGGCGGCAGTTTCTATTCGCGCACGAAAGCATGGGCTGATCAGATCCTCCGGGAATTTCCGAATGTCCTGATCCTCCGCATTCGCATGCCCTTCGATGGTTCGATGCACGAGAGAAGTCTCATCACGAAACTTTCGAAGTACCCGAAAGTCCTCGATGAGAAAAATTCCCTGACCTACCTGCCGGATTTTGTCGCGGCCGCGGACACACTGATCAAAAAGCGCAAGAAGGGGATCTACAATATTGTGAATCCCGGAGCGATGTCTCCTTTTGACATCATGACGATGTACAAGGAAATCGTGGATCCCGGTCACGCTTTTGAGCGCATGGACGCAGCGGCACTCGAAACCATGGTGAAAGCCGGCAGGAGCAACTGCATTCTCTCCTCGAAAAAACTGGAGGCGGAAGGAATTCGGATGAAGCCGGTGGAGGAAGCGGTGAGGGAAGCATTGATGCGAATAAAAGAATTAAGAAATTTGTAGGGGAGGAACGTTCCTCCCCTACAAATTTCTTCTTACCCTACGTTTAGTCCGCAGACGTAGCGCAGGCTCCTTATAGAAAACTCAGATCGAGGAATAGGGGATGGAGGAGGAGTCAGTAGTGGATGCCCTGTGTTCAGAATCGGAGTCGCAGCGGAGATTCGTGACACAGGGTGGGAGGTTCACTGTTTAGAAATTAGTGCTTAGTATTTAGTGCTTGAATTCAGGAAAAAATGTCCAATGCACGCTTGACGCCTTCAGTGAGCACCGTACTATTAGATACTCTAATTATTAGACTATCTAACTATGCATTCCGCCGACAAAATCGTCGATCTTTCCATCCGGTTGAGCCGGATCATGCGTCAGAGGCTCCTTGCGATGCGCGATCGTTCGCCTTTGAATATGGTTCAATTGCACGCGATTGCGTGGGTCAGCGAGAGCAGGGGAGTGACGATGAAGGACTTCGCCCGGCACCTCCGGATCTCATCGCCCTCCGCCTCGGTATTTGCCGGGAGACTCGTTCGGCTCGGTCTGCTGAAACGACGGAAGGATCCCACGGATCGCAAGCGCGTGCGGCTCCAGGTTTCGAAGAAGGGACTCCGGCTGTGCCGCGCATATCACGCGAAAAGCCACAGAGCGCTCCGCGCTCTTTTCCACCGCATGCCGGATCGTGACCGTCGGACGCTCGCGCGCATTCTGCATGACTTTGTCTCGGACATGGAGCGCGACTCTTCCTCCTGAATCCCCCCCATGCTGCATGTTCTCATCAAAACGAAATGGCGCATCGCGGGACTCATCGTCCTCGCTCTCCTCATCGGGGGCGGAGCGTACGTCTTCACGCGCCCATCGACGCCATCGTTCGTGACGGCGGTTGCCGAACAGAAGGATTTGACGCAAACCGTCGAAGCCATCGGGTCGGTGATCTCCGAAAAAGACCTGGCGCTCCAGTTCCCGCGCTCGGGCGTCCTTGCCGACGTGTTTGTGAAGGAAGGGGACAGGGTGAAAGCAGGGGACAGGCTGGCCGTCCTTCGGGCGGGCGGGTTGGTTGCAGACATTGCCGTTATGCGGGCGCGGCTTCAATCCGCCGAAGCGGCGCTTCAGAAAGCCATAGAGGGGAGCAGGCCTGAAGATATCGCGATCGCCGAAGCGGGAGTGGAAAACAAGCGCGCGTCGCTCGGCGCCGCTCGCGAATCTTTTTCGACGTCGGAAAAGAGCTTAAAAACTTCCGAAGAAAAATTGCGAACGCTCCGGCAGGAACTCAGAACAAGTCTCGAAGGACAGATTTCCGTCTCTGCGGGATCCCTGTTTCAGCAACTTGCCTCGGTGGATGCGGCCGTGACGACGGTCGAAGGCATCTGGAGCAACAACGAAGTGCTGGATGCGATGATCCGCGACCGGCCGGAGGAATATACCTTCATCAAGGAAGCTCTCTTCGATCTCAGCGCATCCGCCAATGCGGCCCGCACTGTCGCAAGCCGCGGAGACTATGACGGAACCGCAGCCGCCCTGGAGCAGGGCAGAAATGTTCTGACGGAAGCGTCGACGGTGATCGGGAGGGCGCATCGTGTCATCGCAAGCCTGTCGATCACGACCTACTATTCCGCTTCGGATCGCGATCGCGACGCTCAGGCGCTTTCGCAGGAACGCATCCGTCTACAGACGGCTCTCTCTGCGCTCGAAAATTCTTTGAAGAACCTCCGCGATGCGGCGGCCTCGCTCGAAACCAGGATCGCAAACGAAGAAGCATCACTGGCATCCGCCGAGGGCGCGCGCGACAGGGCACTCGCGGATATCCGCACGTTCGAGGCGTCGCTTCGCGCGGAGGAAGCTCAAATGGCTCTTTTCAGAGCGGGCAGCAGGCCGGCGGATATCGCATCCGCGCAGGCAGGCGTCAGTCAGGCGCGGGCGGAATTGGCGCGCGCTTCCGCAGAGTACGGCGACAGCGTTCTCACGGCTCCGATTGCCGGCATCATCACGAAAGTGAATGCCAAGAAAGGCGAACTCGCATCGGGTCCCGTCCTGACGCTTCTTGGCGAATCCCCGTTCCGCATTGAAATGTTTCTCTCGGAGGTCGATATCCCCAAAGTGCGGTTGACGCAGGCCGGCAGCATCAATCTCGATGCTTTTCCGGATACGCACTACCGCCTTCGCGTCAGCGAGATCGATCAGAACTCGACGACCGTGGATGGGGTCGAGAAGTACCGCGTGAAGCTCGACTTCGTCTATCCCCACGATGAATTCAAGATCGGCATGAGCGGCGACAGCGAGATCGTCACGGGCGAGCGTACGCATGTCGTGACGATTCCGGAACGCGCGGTCATCGAAGACGAGAACGGCGACGATATCGTTCGTATTCTGCAGCTGGACGGAACCGTGACGAAGCAACGCGTAGAGACGGGACTCCGAGCGGGGGAGAGCGGGGAAGTCGAGGTTGTGAGCGGGGTGAAGGGGGGAGATGTTGTGATTCTTTTAGAGAAAGAATGACGAGCTCATAGCTTTTAGCTTATAGAATGAATACACCACTCATCGAGATCCGGCGCTTAAGCAAATCGTACTTCAATGACGGGGTGGAAACGCCGGTGCTCCATGATATCGACGTAACGATCGGTCGCGGGGAATTTTCCGCCATCATGGGTCCTTCCGGTTCCGGCAAATCGACGCTCATGCACATTCTCGGTTTTCTGGATTCCCCCACGAGCGGGGAGTATTTTTTTGAAGGAGAACCCACGGGGCATTTCGATGATGACGCGCTCGCAGAGATCCGCGGCCACAAAGTGGGTTTCGTCTTCCAATCGTTCAATTTGCTGCCGCGGACGACGGTTCTCGATAACGTCATGCTTCCGCTTCTGTACCAGCAGGATTTGAGCAGGTTCGAACGCGAAACCAAAGCCAGGCAGGCAATCGCGATGGTCGGACTTTCAGATCGCGCGCACCACTTGAGCAACCAGCTCTCCGGCGGACAGCAGCAGAGGGTGGCCATCGCGCGGTCCCTCGTGACGAATCCGGACGTCATCTTCGCTGACGAGCCGACGGGCAATTTGGATAGCGCCTCCGGCATCGCCGTGATGGCGGCGTTCCAGGAACTGCATCGCCGAGGGCATACGATCATTCTCGTGACTCATGAACAGGAGACCGCTCGCCATGCGGAACGGATTATCGATATTAAGGACGGCAGAATCGAAAGCGACACCAAAGAATTTGAAAGAACTGTTGCAGGTAAACGGACTTCCTTGAAATAGGTTTATTACGTTTATGAGGTTTGTTATGTTCCTTATGTTCCTTATGTTCTCCAACACTCTGTCGAGTGGCTCCCCGATAAACCTCATAAACTTAATCTACCTAAGAAACCTGTCATGAAGCTGTCAGATACGTCCTCCATCGCGCTCAGGGCCATCGGAACCAACAAGTCCCGGTCGCTCCTCACGATGCTCGGCATCATCATCGGCGTCGGTTCCGTCGTTCTGATGACCGCAATTGGCGCGAGCGTCGAGGAATTGATCCTTGGGCAGGTGTCGAGCCTCGGCGCGAACAGCATGGTGATTTTTCCGGGCGTCGAGGAAGGCGGGGGCAGCCAGCAGCGTCCGGGATTTGACAGTCTCACCATGGACGACGTGAACGCTCTCGAGCATCTCTCGACCGTCACGACCATCGCTCCCGTGATCTTCGTGAACGGCAACGTGTCGTACGGCCGTGAGAAGACGACCCCGCAGGTCATGGGCAGCAAGCCGACGTTTTATAAAAATCAAAGTATCACGATTGATCGCGGTCGTATGCTGGATGAGGCGGATGAAGTCGGCGCACGGTACGCTCTGATGCTCGGGCCCGACACGGCCGATGAGCTCTTCGGCGACAATGATCCCCTGGGCAAGCGGATCACCGTGGGTGACCGGTTCTTCACCGTCGTCGGCATCACGAAGGCGCTCGGCACCCAGTTCTTCCAGAACGCCGATGAGCGCGTCTACATGCCGTTCTCGACGGCGAAGATCATGACGGGACAGAAATACGTCCATTACATCACGATGACGTCCACGGGGGACACGGATCTGGCGTTCGCCGACATCAAGTCGCTCCTCCGGTCACGACATCGGATTCGCAATCCAAACGAGGATCCGGACAAAGATGATTTCGTCGTGCGTTCCGCCGCACAGGCCACCGACATCCTCGGCGCAGTGTCTCTGGGACTCACGCTCTTCCTTTCCGCCATCGCGGGCATCTCGCTCGTGGTCGGAGGCATCGGCATCATGAACATCATGCTCGTTGCCGTGACCGAGCGGACGCGGGAGATCGGACTCAGAAAAGCGGTCGGCGCTCGCAAGCGCGACATCCTCCTCCAATTCCTCATCGAATCCGTGCTCCTGACCCTCATCGGCGGACTCATCGGCATTGTCGGCGGCGTCGGTCTGGCTTTCTTGATCTCCCTGGTTGCGAAGAATTTTCTTGCCGGGTACCTCTTCGCGCTTTCACCGTCGGCGATCTTCCTTTCCGTCATCGTCGCCGCGGGGACCGGGCTCCTCTTCGGCATGTATCCAGCCCGGAGAGCGGCAAATCTGAATCCGATCGAGGCGCTCCGGTATGAATAGGGATTTTTCTGTCTTGTTATTCCAAAACCAATTCCACCAATGTCGCTCTGTCCGGTTCATCCTGAACAATGAAAATCGAACCATTTTCTCCCATGGTGATCCCTTCCTGATGTTTGCCGGGCAGCGTTTTTTTCTTCACGATGTCTCCATCGATTGTTGTCTCCAGAAACATATTGTCCGTGTCACTGATGATGAGAAGGTGCCCGGTATTTTGATCGAAGTGAATGTCCGACAGCCCCGGGATGCCCGGAACGTACCCTCCGATCATTCTTCCTTTGAGCGTTTTATTCTTGCGCGAGGCTTCTGATCGCAGAGGCAATTCCAATTCGAGAATCGCCGACGGCTCCTGCTTTCCCGTATTTCCTGTCGCCTGATTCACGACCCAAAACGTTCCTCCCTCGAGATGCGCGGAATTCGGAACGAACGCGATTCCCTCAAAACCTTCTTTTCCTCCTTTCAGAATCCTTTCGCCCTCGAGCTTACGATTCGTCGCGAATTCCCGCTGGATCGTAAAATCGGCGGCATCAATCTCCACGATGCGGTCGCGCCCCTCGATGACCGCGTAGAGCAATTCCGTCTGCGGATCGATCGTGATGCCTTCGAAGTCAGCGTCTTCGATATTTTTCCGTCGGAGAATTTTTCCATCTCTGTCGACCTCCGCAATCTCGCCGCGGTCCGTGATGATGAAAAATGTGCCGCGCCTCTGATCGAATGTGATGCCGGAGGCTTCGGGGAGGGGGATTTCCATCTGACGGATCACCGAGAAGGATTGCGAAGGCGTCCCGGTACAGTTTATGAGGATAAGCGCTATTAAAATGAGAGAGGAACGTCTTGTCATAAATTTCCGGTGAATGGTGGGCCGGGAGGGACTCGAACCCCCGAAGGCGTAAGCCACCTGATTTACAGTCAGGCGCGTTTGACCACTTCGCTACCGACCCATGTGCTGCGTCATCATATGCTGATCGAGGAATGATTGCAGAACTACTCGCCCCGCGCATGCGGGGTCGAACCACTGGTTCTATTTTAGAGGAAGGAAAGCGAAAAATGAAGATCTGAAAATCCTTTATACTCTCCCTGCCGCTTGGATACGGAAAAGAACTGGCGAAATATCTGGGAGTTCTGACTCAGGTGATTCTCGGGGCGGGGCACATCAATGCTTCCGCGGGTTACAACGCATTCCCGCAATTGCCGGAGGCTCTTTTGAAGAAGTAGATGCAAAGGATTTACCATCCATATGGCAAAAAGGTGGCGAAAACTTTTGTATCCTGTCAAGATAACCTCATGTAAGCGCGCCGTAAAATGCCCGTCTCCTACCATAAATATCTTATTTTCTTCCCACCTACCCTATGAGAAGACTCCTTCTCTCAGCCGCAGCCATCGGAACATCATTGACGCTCGTGGCACCCGCTGCGTTTGCCTACAGCGGGAATCTCAATTCTGAGATAAAACTTCGCATCAAAACGGAGATGGATGTGCGTAGGAATCAGAAGCCCGATCTTCCGTGCGTGAAAATGGCGGTCGAGAAGCGCGAGGCCGCCGTCCTTGCTGCCTTCGACGCGTTCTCTGGAATCTGGAGAAGCGCTCTCCTGACGCGTTCCAGCGAACTCAGCGTCGCCTGGAGCATTGAAAATAAAGACAGCCGCAACAGCGCCGTTCGCGCCGCCTGGAAGAAATTCCGCGACAGCAAAAAGAGCGCACAGCGCGTATTTCGTGATGCCAGAAAGAATGCGTGGAACGCGTTCCGGAAGGAAGCCCGCGCCTGCGGCGGATCTTTGTCTATGGGTCTTGAAGGTGGAGCTGAAATGTCCGCGGATCTGGATAACTAGTACCCGGTTCTCATCAAGAAGGCTCCTCCTCACCTCTCACCCCTCTCCCTCCCCCCGCCTTCCTGCCGGGAGAGGGGAATGCGTGTTATTTTGTGTCTCGCTTTGCGCAAAAAAAACAAACATCTCCTTCTCCGGGAAGGGGTGTGGTGCGGGACGGAGAAGCCTGCCTGCCGGCAGGCAGGGGTTAGGGATGAGGAATTCCTGGCTTCCAATACTTCTTCGTCCATGCGAGGAATCCGCCGAGACTCCCGAGTCCCACGATCCACAGCGCCGGTCCCGTCTCCGTATGCTTGTACGGCTTGTATCCTTCCGTCGGCGCTCCGCCATGGAGCGTCTGCACGGGATTTCCATCCTTATCAAACGGGTGCATTGCCCTGCTTCCGACGTTGTAGGGATTGAAGGGGATGAGGCTTTCCTGTTTCACCGCATCGGTTTTTGTCGCCTCAGCGGAACCGAGTGATTGTCTGTCCATCAGAGGATCTGTGCTGTCAATCGTTTCCTCCCTCCCGTCCTCGAGTGACTCTGATGCTGGAAATGCTGTTTCCTCCGTGGTTTCTGTCATGAACACATCCTCAGCGTCGATTGACCCCCCGGGGTCGAGCCCGGAAAGTTTTTGGAGGAGATCATCGTCACTCTCGGACTGACTTCCGAAGGGATCATTTCCGGATTGAGTTCCAGGCGGTTCCTGAACGGGCGTCCCTGAAGGAGGCGTCTGCTCCGCTGCGACGATATTGATCTCGCCGTATATCTTCACGGATGTCGTCGATATGTACGTGTGTCTGCCGCTGGGGTGATTGGGCGCCAGGCGGAAACTCTGCCGGCCTTGGGGGAAGACGGCGGGCGTGTAGAGGGTGGCGCCATTCTCCCCGACGATGGTTTCCGATTCCAGAATGTGGGGGATATCGTCCTGATTGGTCCAGACGATCTCTTGTCCGGGTCGCGCGATGACCGTCTGCGGCATGGCGCCTTCCTTGGTGATGAGAATTCCAATGGGCCCGTTCCTGTTCTGAGCCAGGGTGTTTTCACCGGTGATATCCAGCGACGAAAGACCGTCGAAGACCGCAAATCCAAGGACAAGGACGAGAAGAATTCCCGTGACTGCCGCGGGGCTCCTGGAGATAGTGCGTCCGCCGATCGGAATTTTGACGCCGCGGGACGGCGCTGCCTCCGTGACAGCGGGCGACGTTGAGCGCCAGTGCGGGTGGAGATCATTCATGCGCCTTCGCGGTACGTATCGAATACAGATGGTTGAGAGTGAGTGCGACGATACATTGATCCCGCTACGGCGACACAGGAGGAGGAAACATCTGTCGTTCCGGTGCGGGTTTCTTTATTGATGGTTGTCATAATGGAACGATGGGACGGCAACAAATTGTCTGCGGAACGCAATCAGCGTGCCGATGACGGCGGAGAGCAGCAGCAACAGGAGGATCGTTGTCGGGATTCCCGTTTCGCCGGGAACCGAAGGCGCCGGCGCCTCGCTCTGTTCCAGAGGATTCTGCCCGCGGGGACTGTCGTCGGTGATGCCGCGGAGCGGAGCGGTGGAGGAACCGGGATCGCCCACTTTCACCGCCACTTCCTGGCTGAAGGCGCTTTCTTCGTTCTTCGTATTGATCGCACGGACGGCGAGGTAGTACGTGGTGTCGAGCGGCAGTGCGCGAAGCGCGATGGTATTGGATTCCACGGGCAACGTGCGGCGCTGCAGGTAACGTCCCATCTCCGTTCCGTAGTAGACGTTGTAGCCCTGCAGTTCCGAACTCGCGAGGGGATCCCAGGCGACGTAGACGGTGCTCCCTTCCGTCGTCACCCTCACGTTCTGAATCTGGAGCAGGACAAAGGAGGTGCGATCCGGGAGACCCGCAGTCGAACTTGTCTGGGTCGCTGCAGCGGACGAGTCTCCGGCGTTCGACACAGAGGATGCGGCGGCTTCGGAGGCGGCGCTGGATGTGGCCTCGGTTGCGGATGATGCAGTGGCGGCAATAAGGGAGGATGCCGCAGAGGACACCTGGGGCGTCGCAGAAGACATGGCGGAAGAAGTCGTGCTCGAGGATGCGCTGTCCGTCGCAAACGAGACGAGGAGAGAGCCGAGGATTTCGGTCAGAATATTTTTCTCTTCCGTGTCTTCCTTCACGATGACGTGCGTGTGGCCGGAGGCGTCGGTTCGCACATCGTAGAAGGCGATCACGGTCTTGCCCGCTGGCGGAGCCTGTTTCACGAGCAGTTGCATGCGGGCAACGGGTATCGTCGTATCTGTGACCGTCGCATTGTTCAGAGTACTCAGGCCTATCTGGATAAATCCCTGAAGAGGAGCGAAGTCCGCTTCCCCCGGCGTGATGGTCGGGAACTTTTCGCCCGGTTCAATTCTCTTCCCTTCGAAGAGTACGGGGTCATAAGACATCCATCCCCTCACGCGGGATACCGGCTGTCCCGTTGGATTATCGATGACGAGATCCATGTCTAAAATGCTGCCCGGCGTTAATTCCGGAGTCATGAGGGTCATGGGGTCTTTGACGGCGTAGGAGGCGCACTCCTGCTGATTCGTCGAGTTGCAATGCGGGCGAAGACGGAGCGCCGCATTATTTTCGGCGGCAGAGGCGCTTCCAAAAAAAGTCCGGATACTCACGAGCAGAGTTGCGACCATCAGGGTACGCGCACAGAGCCTGTGGGAAGGGAGGGAGAACGACATGGGATGCTTAGCGGACGGCGATCGTCCGGAGGATCCGGAGCGCGTCTTCCGTCGTCAGGCGGCTGTCCCCATTGGGATCAGCGCGGAGTTGCAGGGGGGAGGCCTCCTCGTACCCCTGCACGATCTCCAGGACTTTCATCGCATCCTTGAGATCCACCTGGCCGTTTCCATCGATGTCGCCGGCTTCTTGATGGGCGACCTCGACCGCTTCCTCGGGACTTACGGCTTTGCTGGCCTCAAACGGATGCACTTCGCCCGCGGTTTCTATGCCGAGGATGAAGGAACCTGTGAGACACAGCGCTCCGACCGAGAGGATGCGCACGGTTTTCTCGAGAGAAATGGATGGGAGATTGATGTGCATTTCTCAGTATTATAGGCCAAAAAACTGTTTTTCTCAATCGGGGCAAACTTGCGAAAATGTTATATTGTTACATTGCTTCTATTGGGGTCATGACCAAAATGTGTGGAGAACATATCCAGGCATCCATGCGCAGACCCCG
>JBBTTQ010000057.1:0-4751 GCA_038064175.1 Patescibacteria group bacterium | reverse complement strand
GTACGTGACATCCGCGGCGTACGCCGCGCGCCGCTCTTCGGTTGAAAGACCGTGCACAATGCACCCGACGGAGAGTCCGAGCGCCTTGTAGAGGAGGCCCATCCACTGGCTGTCGCGCTTCGCGAGGTAATCGTTGACCGTGACGACATGTACGCCTTTGCCTTCGAGGGCGTTCAGATACACCGGCATCGTACAAACCAAAGTTTTTCCCTCACCCGTTTTCATTTCGGCGATATTCCCCTTATGCAACACGATGCCGCCGAGAATCTGGACATCGAACGGCTGCATATTCCAAGGGAATTCCTGCCGGCCAATCTTGATCGACTGCCCGACAAGCAGATCGCACGCCCGAAGGACGACTGCGAACGCATCGATGAGAACATCATCGATCGTCGCCCCAGCTTTGATCCTCTCCTTAAATTCCTCTGTCTTTTTCGGTAGATCCGCAAGTGTCAGCGCCTTGATATCGGGACGTTTGTGGGCCGCGCGAACCTGCCGTGCCAGCGGCCAGAGTTTTTTCAGCTCTTTCTCGTTCGGATCGCCGAGGAGTTTGTTTAAAAAACCGAGGACATCCATGGATACTCTAGGGTAGCGTAAAAACCGGGAATGAGGAATCGGGAATCGTCAGTTCCAAAACTTTCCTTCATTGATCGGAGCCATTTTGAAGCGCTCCGATCAATTTCGCCCAATAACGAGCGAGCCTGCCTGCTTCATGAATATTTTGCAGTGCCATCCTCACTTGGTCGTCGGAAAGTTCGGCTATGGATCCGGGCAGTTCCTGGTCCTCGACATGCTCTGGCTGCATACCTTTATCCTACCACTGCCGGCCATACCAGGGAACGAGCAATTCCTTCGTAAATGTGAGATTTTTTGTAAATGCGGGAAGGATCTCCGGAAGCGGGCGAAGTAAAAGGGGCTGAAGCCTCCGGTTTTCCATGAGCTCCCGGTGTTCCGGGATCAATTCGCCGGTCCAGGAGGAGTCTGATTCCAACTTCGGCAGAAGTTCTTCCACGTTTTCACGGCGGGCATCGGAAAATTCTTTGGCGAAGCTTCCGAATCCGCGAACGAAGATTTCAAGTTTTTTCGTGGAGTGAAGCCAGACAAACGAAGCGGAGAGCGGAGAGCGATGAGCGGATAGCTTTATATTGGTTGCTAATCGCTCAACGCGCGTTGCATACAAATCACTCAAATGAACCCCCGCCACCGGGATTTTCAAACCCCATGCCAGTGTGTTTACGAAAGCGACTCCGACTCTGAGGCTCGTGAACCCGCCCGGACCGACGACACACGCAAGATGTGTGAGATCTCCCGGCTTCCAGCTTGCTTCCTGCATGGCTGCCTCGAACAATGGCACAAGATCGGCATCCGAAATGCGATGGTGGATCTCCTTCATGACCAGGACATGATCATCACTGATCAGCGCCAACACGCCCGTGTGGCTTGCAACGTCGAGGAAAAGGCAACGCATGAGAAAATTGTATCCTACAATCTATCTCCTGGGGGTCCTTCCAGGCACGACACATCCTGATGCGGACTGCATTTTCCATCAATGATTTTTCCTGCTCTCTCTGCTGAATCAATGTCGATTGCCATTATTTGTTCTTCAATTTCCCCCAACGTAAGCGATGACTGCTTACCGTTCCCTTTTCCGGGCCAATAGATTCTACTGAAGCCGACAGATTGTATGTACGCATGAATTCTGTCGATGCTGCATAGCCAGGAGGCGAAGGCTGTTTCTTGCCCTACAATACTCCTGTGTCAGCCCTCTCCGTCATTATTCCGACCCGTAAGCGCCCACACATTCTAGCCCAGTGCCTCAAGCATCTTGCGAGGCAGACAATCGCGGACAAGATCGAAGTAATCGTTATTCATGACGGAGAAGACGATGCCGAAACGAGAGAGGCTCTAAAGGCTATAAGCCATAAGCTAAAAGCTATCAGCTTCGCTGCCATTCCCAAATCCCAGCAGGGAGTCGCCCGCAATCGCGGCGTCGACCTTGCAAAGGCGCCCGTCGTTCTCTTTATCGGCGATGATATTTTGCTTGAGCCGGGTGCGTGTGAGGTGCATCTGCGGATGCACCGGCAATTGGCAATCGACAATCGGCTGTCCAGTGGCCAGCTGCTAAAAGCCAATTGCCAAAAGCCAATTGCAATACTCGGCTTCGTAACCTGGGATCCCTCCGTCGGCATCACGCCCGTCATGTGCTGGCTCGAGAAATCAGGATGGCAGTTTGGCTATCCGAAAATTGAAAAATACGCACACGAATGCATCCCGCCTGCAATCCAACATCGATTTTCCTATGCAAATAACATGAGTCTGCCGACAGACATCGCGAAGCAGATTCGCTTCCGAGAAGATGTTTCTCTCTACGGGTGGGAGGATATCGAGTGGGGGCTTCGCCTGCGCGAGGCGGGGGTTTCCCTTTTCTACGAACCCGATGCCAAGGCGCTGCATCATCACCGCATCACACTCAGGGATTCGCTGAGCCGCATGGAAATACTCGGGCAATCACTCCCGAAGATTTCCTGGATCAACCCTCGTTTCGATCGGGTACCACGGGGGTGGAAACTCCTCGCCTACCATATTCTTTCAGGCGTTCCATCGATGCGTGGAATGCATTACAGAGCTTTTCTGAAAGGAAAACACGACACTGAAAAAGGAATTTTATAAACAAATTCTCGCTTCGGAGGAACGCACGAAACGACATTTCGATGTCGTTTCCGAAGCCATGCGCCACGATTACTTTGGTGCGCATACAGATCGCATGGAATCAGTTGACTTAACTTATTATTTAATTTATTATATGCTTATCTGCTATCCCGACTCTTTGACAGGAGAAACCCATGAAGAGAACGACGACAGAGGACCTCATGGAAGGAATTGTTATCCTTTTGGCCGGCATGGCGACGTCAGTCGTCATTGCCTGCGCCGCATTTCTCGCGATTATGATCGCACGATCGTAGGCGGGATCCAGATTATGTAAGACCGGTTGCCTCTCCAAAGGTAACCGATCGACTTTTGAAATTTTTGAAACTGAACCTTGCGCTTGGGAAAAAATGCTGTACGATGGAAAGAGTCAACATTTCACTGTTCCTTGATTGTAAGGAACGGTGGTTTTCACCTATTACCTGCCATGCGCGCATCATTCCTCGCCGCCTTGAACCAAATCTGCTCCGAAAAGAATGTGAATCCGGAGCAGGTCCTCGAAGCCGTCAAACAGGCCATCGCGACAGCCTACCGCAAGGACTACGGCAACAAAGAACAGGAGATCCGCGTTGAACTCCAGGAAGGCCGCGACATGCCGACGATTTTGCTCGTCAAAGAAGTCGTCGACCATGTGGAGAATGACAATTTCGAGACCAGCATCAAGGATGCGCGGAAGATCAAACCTGATGCCGAGACGGGCGATGAGATCGCGATTGACGTGACGCCGCTGGAGTACGGACGCATTGCGACACAAGCCGCGAAGCAGGTGATTTTGCAGAAATTGCAGGAAGCGGAAAAACAGAGTCTGTATGAAATGTTCAAAGATCGCGAAGCGGAGCTCCTGACGGCGACCGTGACGAAGGTGGATCCGAACTGGGTCACCCTCGAGATCGAAGGCATGACGGTGTCCCTCCCCTGGCGCGAGCAGATCCCCGGCGAACACTACTACACCGGCAAGCGCATTCGCGTATACCTCGATCGCGTCGAGCTCACGGGCAAAGGTCCTCAGCTCCGGATCTCCCGCACGCATCCGAATCTCGTGAAGAAACTGCTTGAGCTCGAGATTCCGGAAGTCCGAAACGGCGATGTGGAGACCAGAGCCATCGCACGCGACGCCGGGTTCCGCAGCAAAGTCGCGGTTCTCTCCAACGACCCCAGGATCGACCCCATCGGCGCCTGCGTCGGACAGAAAGGCGTCCGCATCCAGGCCGTGATGGAGGAGATCAACGGCGAACGCGTCGATATGATCGAGTGGTCCAATGATCCGATCAAACTGATCTCAACCGCGCTCCAGCCCGCGGCCATCTCCGCCGTCATCATCGTGAATGACGAGGAGCGCATGGACGACCAGGGACGCCGTATCAAGAAGCGCGCGGCTGTCTTCGTGGAGGAAGCGCAGCGCCCCATGGCCATCGGCAAGAAAGGCCAGAATATCCGGCTCGCCACGGAACTCACGGGCTACGAACTCGATATGTACAACTACGAGGAACTCCCCGCCTTCAAGGCGAAGCTCGCGGAACTCAGAGGCGGCGAAGTGCCGGTGGCAATGCTGAATGGAGTTGCGGAGGCTTCCGTCGAAGCAGGTACCGAAGAAAAGGCCGGGCCTGCAAAGAACGAGGAGCCGCCGGTGGGCGAAACGCCGACCGCGATTGCGGCCTGATCAGCTTGCTTACCCGATGACCTACTCCCTCCGCCGGCGTATCCTCCTCATGTGCAGTACCCTCCACTCCCCTTCGTCGTCCTCGACACCGAGACCACGGGATTCGTCCCGCGAGTGCATAAGGTGATCGAGTTTGCCAGTATGCGCATCGAGGGAGGTGAGATTGTCGATACCTACGAGCAACTCTTCCACGCAGACGAGGTACCGCCCGTTGTGGAAGCGCTGACACGCATCCGCACGCTGCATATTCAGGACAAACCGCAGTTTGCAGACAAACAGCAGGAGATTTTGTCGCATATCGGCGAAGGAACCCTGATCGTCGGGCAGAACGTTCTCTTCGATCTCGGGATGCTCAAGGGTGAAGGATTGGACCTTACGCATTATC
>JBBTTQ010000056.1:0-3998 GCA_038064175.1 Patescibacteria group bacterium | reverse complement strand
CCGCCCGCCGAGCCCAGAGAGTTCCGTTCGGATATTTTCAAACAGACACCGCCATAAAATCATCGAAAATCTTGCTTTAATAGAAATAAATGTTATAAGACCTCTCATGTCGAAGGAGAAATTTCCTCTACCAGATGATTTTATTCCTCCCAGCGGATATGTTCTGGAACGTACGGATGAAAATGGAGATTGGGTATATTCGGCGGGTGGACAGGAGCTGAGTCCCGAGAGAGTGAGACTGCTTATTGAGCAACAGGTTCGTCAACGACGGAGATCGGAAGAACGACTTCTCTCCGGACCTCGCTCTTTGAATACTAGGGAAGATTCTGCGGGATCCAGGGAACGTAAGGAACAGGATATCCATGCATTCATGGAACGCATTTCCTCCGCCCACTCCGAAATTACTCTGTCCCAAACAAAACTCATCGAGGACGTAGTAAAGAGAATGGATGGTATTGTTGCAGCGTGCACTGAGCGTATCCGTAATGAGATCGCTGATTTTATTGGGAAAAGATTACAGGGCATTTCAGCATGTGCTGCTGAATGTAAAAATCATATTTCTTCGGAGATAGAAAAATTTAAGATGCTGCAATTGCAGTGTCTCGAGCATATACGCCAGGTAATGGAATCCGACAGCAACACTGAATCCCAATGGAGAAATATAGAAATGTATAACCCGATTCTCGCTGATTGCGCCGCATTTTCCGCAGAAATTGCAAACGCATGCTCGCTTCTTATTGATTTCATTGATCCGTCCCAAGGTATTCCGGGGGTACCGCATATGCGGAGACAGTCCGATTTAGAGCAGGCGATCAATTCCTTTAAATCAGCCAATGGCACTATGAGTGGGATCCTTACAAGGCTGGGTATTTCGAATGATCAGCGTATTCTCCCTGGTACTCTCCTGATTTTTGAGATTACTGATCTTGTCAAAAAACATTTTCGACTGAGAGGCTTGGAAGATGATGTTCAATCTGATTTCCATAAACAGGCGCTTGCCGTAATACTCACGTCTGCTCATGCTTACGATAGACCGGAGAGAGCCCGCACGAATGAGATTGCCCGCAATCTTTCCAGTTTGCTCCACCATCTTCAATGGGAAATGATGCTGCCTCCATTTGATGAGGAATGTGGAATCCCTCAGGAAAATGAGGAAAAGGAAGATACCCGGTCGTTTGAAAGATCTATGCGGAACATCGATGATGCCCTTTACGCATATATAAAAGCGCGGCTAAAGGATGTTCGCAGCCTCCTTCAGGATCGTCCGACGAAAACAAAAGAAAAGAATAAACATCGCGATCAATCCATGAGACATGTGCTCAGGAGATTAGAGTCGTTTATTAATAGTTTTGTGCAATCACTCAGAGTGCCACAGGAGAGAATCAGGGACATGAATTTTGTCATTGAGCAAATTCAGCAGGCGTGTGAAAAAGTTGGCAAGACTTTTTCGAGGGATTACGTATCTTCCATTTCCCTCCTTAAATCATCTAATAATTCTCAGATGCAATCGGCGCCCGATGTATCGGATGAAGTGATCCGTGAATGAAAAATCGACACTTCCAGCCGTGCTGCACTTTTCCTGCCCCGGCACTCCCGCCTCCGCTCCGGCTTCCGCAGGGACGCTCAAAGGGCTTGAGCGCTGCAAAAAACAAGGGGGAAAAGCACCATCTGCCCCTTCGTGAGAGTGATGCGAAATGGAAATAGTTCTTAACAGTTCTGAAAAAGAGGGTGATTGGCGGCGTTCTCGTCGTAGAGAGCCCGCTGCAGGAAGGGAATGTAGAACTTCTTGCGAAGACCTATGCCAAGTTCTGATTTGACTCATGTCTGTTTTTAGACCCCCCGATTTTTGACAGGCGAATTTATGAGTAGTACTAATGGTCCATGCAGGCTTTGGAATCCACGGTGAGAGAACGTACGGATGCGGGTGGTTCCTTCGGCTCTGCAGGGGTAGGTCGTTCCATCTATAAGTTAGTAGTGATCGGACTGGCGAGTATAAATGGAGCATTGAATCCGCCTCATCAACTTCATGCGCAAGAGCAAGTAGCGGCAGTGAAATCGGAGGGGGAAGAAGATGAGAATGATGAAGAAAAGCTGCCTGTATTCAAGACGATGGACGAATGGAGTCAGTCGCCCATTCTCACCGATCCAAACCATGGTCTCTATCCAAAGATGTCAGTACTGAGCGAAAAATATAGGGTCACGCGCACCTTTAAAGAAAGGCATCCACTTCGGAAAGAAACGGAAGAATTAGCCGGAACAATTTTGAGGGAAATCGGGAATCCCCTCCCGCCGGTGCTTGATAACGTTCTTGCAAAAAGGGCGGCACTCGTACCCGATTTGAAAGGGAATACAATCTATCGCTACAATCCGGAATTCATACGGGATCTGGAAAATTTTTTAGGTCGCAGCACTTTAGATCATCCATTTACAATGATGCCGGGGGAAGTGAGCGGGCAAATGGCGGTGGACTATATTGTAAAAACGACAGGGCTTCCCCTCGAAATCACGGCAGGAGACAAGGTGACTCGCAATGCGCTCGAATCTACAAATATTAAAATCATGAAAGATAACAAAATGTGGCAGGTATTGGCCGAAACCTGTAATAGTGCAAAAGTTGATCTGGACATTAGTCCCATTGGAAGCGGCATTGCTGGAAGGGACCCACTACTTCCCCCGAAAATTATGCTTGTGCACTTGGGACCATGGAGCAAGCTCCACTACCAGCCGTCGATGTATGGAGTTTCCGTTTCGGGATCGGTAATCGAAAGCGAGGGTGACTGGTCCTATGTATCGGGTTCCGAAAATCAACAGGAATCGAGTCACTCAAGCGGGAACGGTTACTGGATTCCAAAATCTCTGTGTCTTAAATGCCCTGTTTCGAAACAAAACAGGCAGGTGGATTTTTCCCGTAACGAACTCCCTTTCAAAGATCCCGAAACGGGCTGGTTACTGCGTTTTGATAAAACAACGAATAATCTCGTTTTTTCGGAGGATCCCAGTGCAGAAAAACTTCTCGAAGATAACCTACAGGAGATTGTCTGGGAGAAGCCCAAAAAGGATTATCTCCCATTGCAGCAATGGTACGAAAAAGGGATGTACGGAAAGATTGCCCCCCCTGGAGTACGCCAATGACTACCGAAAACACCCTCTCTCAAGCCGGCTACCAAGAGCATCATATAATCCCGAAAAATAATCAGGAGAGCGTTACACGTGCGATGCATACTCCCAGGATAAATTCCACCCAGAGGGACCAACGCTGGAAAATTGTCGCACTTTTAAGTCTTGCGGCGGTAACCGGAGCCGAGGCTCTTGGGGCAATCTGGAACCAAAAGGAAGTAATCAATGAGCGTGTGGATCTTATTGAAATCAATCACTTTCATGATGATCAGGGTCGCCCCGTTTTTGATCAGGTTATTTTCTACGATTGGTCGGAGGCGGATAATCGGTATCAGATTCGTGATTGGCGACTTCTTAAAAATTCGAATCAAGTTCCATTACGGAGCACGCAGGATGGCAATTATTCCGCTGTCTGGAATGATTTTAAAGCCCGTGATGTCATTCGTAAGACAGAATCGAAATTGATCCGCGAAACGTGGACGACATTTGATCCGGAGCTTGTGGAGAGAGAGTTTCTGCCTGAAGGGAAGCGAAGAAAGCTCAGGGAACCCCCCCGCCGGTGAAAATACCGGAGCCAAAATCGCCTTTGCACCATTTCTTTCGCGGAGTGCCGATTCCGGCAGGGGGACATGGGAGACAGGATATTGCCGGTGAACAGACGGGAGGTTATTAATCTTCGCGGCGCTCCGCCCCCTCAGGAAATGTTCCGGCCGAATTTCGGGGCATTCCGCGGGGATGATATGCATGGACCGTTCGATTCCATACCGACGAAAAGGAAAGGTGGCAGGTACCCCATATCTTAGACACACTTTGGACAATTTCCCCCCTAAGGGCTCTAAAAATTTCAACTTGAACAAGTCCTACTTCCTCCGCGGGAGGAT
>JBBTTQ010000055.1:0-1094 GCA_038064175.1 Patescibacteria group bacterium | reverse complement strand
GATGAAGATCCAGTCCCTCCACGCGCGACAGATCCTCGATTCCCGCGGCACTCCAACGGTGGAAGTCGATTGCGTTCTTGAGGACGGAAGTCTCGGGCGCGCAGCGGTTCCCTCCGGAGCATCCACAGGATCGTACGAAGCGCTTGAACTTCGCGATGGAGATCAGAAGCGCTACGCGGGCAAATCCGTGGAAAAAGCAGTTTCGAATGTCAATGGAGCGATTGCAACGGCGATGAAGGGGGAGTCTGTCTCCGATCACAGAACCGTCGACCGTCGACTGATCGATATGGATGGCACCGAGAATAAATCGAAACTTGGGGCAAATGCCATCCTTGGTGTTTCCATGGCCGTCTGTCGCGCCCGGTCTGCAAGCGAAAAGCGATCCCTCTGGGCATCGCTCGCGGAGCAATTTTCTTCCGCTGCTCGTCCCTCCTCCAAGGGGAGAGGAGAGATCCGTATGCCCGTACCGCTTATGAATGTCCTTAATGGAGGAGCGCATGCGGATAACGGGCTCTCATTCCAGGAATTCATGATCGTTCCCGTGGAGTTTTCCTCCTTCGCGGAGGCGCTTCGGGCAGGCGCGGAAGTGTTCTATGCGCTCAAGGACATGCTCAAAAAATTCCAGTACGTCACGGCCGTCGGCGACGAAGGCGGATTCGCGCCGCAGGTGGCGGATGCGGATCATGCGTTTTCCATCCTCGTCTCGGCCATCAAAGCCGCGGGGTATGAAGGCAGGGTGAAGCTGGCCATCGACGCTGCCGCGTCGGAGTTTCAAACGAAGGGCACGTACATCGTGGACGGGAGAAAATACACGTCGGAGAAGCTCGTTTCCTTTTATGGGACGCTCTGCTCGAAATACCCCATTGTGAGCATCGAGGACAGCCACAGCGAAGATGACTGGAAAGGATTTGCGGCGATGCAGACTGCGCTTGGGGACAGAGTGCAGCTTGTCGGCGATGATCTGTTTGTCACGCACACGAAGCGGCTCCAGAAGGGGATTGACGAGAAGGTTGCGAATGCGATTCTCATCAAGCTGAATCAGATCGGCACGGTCTCCGAGACGGCCGATGCCGCCGCGATCGCGCATAAAAACG
>JBBTTQ010000054.1:0-8585 GCA_038064175.1 Patescibacteria group bacterium | reverse complement strand
TGAAGACGAAGTCCATGGAATTCAATGTGTGTTCGGGCATACCGTTCGGGGACGCCGTCATCGGCTGGTCCTGCCAGGTCAGCGCGCTCGCCTGCCCCGTCGTGAGACCGTAATTGCCGTTATTATGGAGAATGAACGTCACGGGATAATTACTGCGGATACCGTGGACCAGGTGCCCCACTCCTTCCGAGAAACTGGCGCCGTCACCGCCAAAGGCGAGCACGGGGAGACGCGGGTTTGCGAGCTTCGCGCCGGCGGCGAACGGAATGACGCGGCCATGGAGACCATGAAACCGGTAGCCGCCGATCTTGTCGCTCGCATTGCCGTGGCACCCGACGTCGTAGCAGAGGAGAACGGCATGGGGCGCTATCTTTAGTTCCACAAGTGCCCGTTTCGTCGCCGTCCAGACGCCGTAATCGCCGCAACCGTCGCACCACGTGCACTGATTCGCGCATCCGTAGTCGTGCATGGAAGGGCCAGCCGAAGGCCCTGAGCTTGCCGAATGGGAGGTGGAAAGAGGTATGGACATAGGCTTTTAGCGTATAGCTTTGAGCTCGGAAAGAAGTTCATCGTAGAAGAACGGCCGGCCGTCGTATTTCAGAATTTTGTCCCCGATCTCGAGTCCGCACTCCATTTTGATCAGCATCCCGAGTTGACCCTGATAATTGCCTTCGACGAGCATGATCTTTTTGGATTTCGACGCGAGCGCCATCAGCTTCTTCGTATGGAGTGGCCAGAGGTAGGTGTAATGCAGGTAGCCGACAGAACGGGCTTGTAACTTATAGCTCATAGCTTTTAGAACATCGAGAATAACACTCTTGTTGCTCCCCCAGCTCACGATGAGAAAGCCCGGATTCTTTACCTCACCAAAATACTCCGGCTCGGGCAAAGCCCTCTTGAGGGCATCCATTTTCCTGAGTCTCTTTTCCATCTGTGTTTGCGCATTCTCTGCGGTTTCGTCCACGGATCCGTCCGGATTGTGTTCATCGCCCTGAGCGCAGTAGGTCGCCGCTTTCGCGCCCGGCAGCCACCGGAGTGAAATGCCGTCCTTCGCGTCGGGATCATGGCGATCCGCACTCTTCAGTTTCGCCAATGCTTTCGGATCCGTCACCAGCTTACCGCGACGCAGCTTGGTACTTTTTTGAGCGTATGGTTTCTGTGAATAGAGTGCCTCCGCAATCTGCTTGTCCGTGAGCACGATAACGGGTGTCTGGAATTCCTCGGCGTAGTTGAAGACCTTAGGCATCAGATCAAATGCATCCTGACTGTCGCTCACGGATATCACGAGACGCGCAAATTCGCCGTGCGCGGAGGACACCGCAAGGAGCAGATCCCCCTGCGCCGTCCAGGTTGGGAGCCCCGTTCCCGGCCCCGGCCGCTGGGCGAGCACGAAGACTGAGGGATTTTCAATGATGGCATTGAGCGACACGGTTTCCGTCATCAGATCGAACCCGCCGCCGGAGGTTGCGGTGATCGCGCGCGTTCCCATCAGCATCGCTCCGCTCATCATTTGGGCCGCCGTGATCTCATCCTCCGCTTGTTTCATGACGATCCCCGTCTGATTTTGAATGTTTCCAATGTAATCCAGGAGCGGTGACGACGGCGTCATGGGATAACCGCAATACATCCGGCAACCCGCGTGGATGATCCCGAGTCCCATCGCCTGGCTGCCTGTGAGGAGCAAATGATCCTTCCAGACGGAATCGGGCTTGGGGAGCGGCGAAGCCCAGAGCTTCCTGAGTCCTTCGTTCTCAACCCATGCACATGCTGCGTCAATGGCTGCGAAATTCATGGCGAGGAGTTTTTCTCCTTTGTGCCCGAACTGCTCGCGCACCATGTCTTTCAGATCATCGCTGCCCTGTTCCAGCAGGCTCCAGACAACGGAAGTAATGAGAACATTGCCGAGAATGGGAGGCGCTTTCAGTTCTTTGAGAATTTTTTCATTCGGCATGTACACGACCTGAATTTTTTTCTTCTTCAGCGCCTGCTCTTGTTCCTTCGGAAACTTCCACTGAGGCGTCTGGTGCAGGACGATGCCGCCGTCTTTCACTTCGGAAATATTTTTCTCAAGCCCGTGATGGTTGAAACAGACAAGCACATCGACTTTTGTTTCAGTGCTTTCGACGCGCTCGTTCGACACGTCCAACTGGAAGCTGCTATGTCCTCCTTTGATGAGGGACATGTACTCGCGGTACCCGAACACGCAGTACCCAGCCCGCTTGAGGCCCTTGGCGCACATCTCGCCGACCGAGTTGATGCCCTGACCCTGTGCGCCGACGACTTTGAGAGAGATGCGATTACTCATGGCAAAGAGACTCGTTGCTGGTTAGCTCGTTGCTCGTTCTTTGAAAGCGAGTAACGCGTAACGAAAGGTAGAAACGAGCAACGGATCATATTGGCAAGAGAGAAAGAATTTTATCACCCCACCTCTTCACTCGTTCTTCTTGTCCATAGGGCTCATTCACGATCACCAAGGGATCGCCGGCGATCACCCCGTCGTGCGTCTGCACAAACGACCGGAGGTGTTCCCCCGCGCGACTCGTGTAGTAATACCGCTCGTCCCCGAGTGCGATGATGGAAACCTTGCGGCCTTTCAGATTGGCTGTCTGAGCCCGCTTTAGGAGAAATTCATGCATGTGAGGATTAAGTTGCCCCTCGACGCCCCCCGTGTTCCACGTTCCCGAAGCGAGGATCAGGAGATCGCCCTTGAGCAGATCCTCGGGGAAGGCTTGCTCGGCGATCTGCTTTGAGATTTCCAGGTTCGGCGCCTTCTCCTTCAGATACGCGATCAGCGTATCGATCACGAACTCCGTATGCCCGCTCGTGGAGGCGTAGATGATGTGGAGAGATGCCACGGTGTCATTGTACCTGTTTTTTTCGGCTCCCGGAGAATGAAAAAAGGCTCAAAAAATGCTATACTATAATGAAGTCCGATGTCTCTCCTGAAACCCACCTCCATAGCGGTCGTCGGCGCCAGCCACGAACCCAAAAAGGTGGGCCATGAGATTTTCAAAAACCTCGTCACCCAGGGGTTCCAGGGCAAAGTGTTTCCGGTGAATCCGAAGGGAGGATCTATCCTCGATCGACCCGTCTTCGCCTCTGTCGCCTCGATTCCGGACACAATCGATCTCGCCGTCATCGTGACACCGGCAAAAACCGTTCCCGGTATTCTTGAGGAGTGCGCGGCAAAGGCAATCAAAAACGCAATTGTCATCAGCGTGGGATTCTCGGAGGTGCATACGGACGAAGGGATCGCGCTGGAACAGGATGTGAAGAGAATCGCGAAGAAGAACGGCATGCGGCTCATCGGCCCGAACTGCCTCGGGATCCTCCGGCCCTCGACGGGTCTTAACGCCTCTTTTGCGGCCGCATTGCCGCCGAAAGGCGGGATCGCCCTCATCAGCCAATCGGGGGCAGCGGCCGTGGGACTCATGGATGAAGCCACGGAGATCGGACTTGGTTTTTCTCTGGTCCTCAGCATCGGCAATAAAACGATCCTCGACGAATCGGATCTCCTCACGATGTGCGCCGATGATCCCGAAACGAAGGTCGTAGGACTCTATCTCGAAAGCATCAAGGACGGCAGAAAATTTTTGTCGGAAGCAGCAGGGATCGTTCCGAAGAAGCCGATTGTTCTTCTGAAGTCAGGGATCACCGATGCCGGTGGGAAGGCGGCCGCCTCGCACACGGGAGCGCTTGCGGGATCCGACGCGGGCATCCAGGCGCTCTGCATCCAAGCTGGGATCCACAGAGCCAAAACACTTGATGAATTCGTAGATCTCCTCCTGACGCTCGGTCAGGAGCCGCCGCTCCTCTCCCCCCAAATTGCGATCATCACGAACGCAGGGGGACCCGGTATCCTCGCATCCGACGCGGCGGCTGGTACCGGACTGGAACTCCCACCGCTGGAGTCGGCGCAGCAAACATTCCTGAAAGAGCGTCTGCCTGCGGCCGCCAGTATCGGAAATCCCATCGATATCATTGGCGACAGCGACGCTGGACGATTTGCTGCGGCGCTGGAAGCGTGCGCCAGCGACAAGAATATCGACGGCGTCTGCGTCCTCCTCACTCCTCAGATCATGACGCCGTGCGAGGAGATCGCAAAGACCATCGTCGATCGTATGAAGAGGTCGCCTCTGATGCCGGTCGTGACGAGCTTTATCGGGAGTGAAAGCGTCACGGAAGCACGGAAAATTTTGAAAGCGGGGGGCATCCCGACGTTCCCGACGCCGGAGCGGGCTATAGCGGCACTTGCAAGTCTCTTGGACCGCTCCGCAGGCCGAACCCGAGCTACGGTACGTACAAAAAATCTCCGCAGCCGGGGTTCCCTGCCTTCCGGCAGGCAGGCGGCTGCCCCGGCGAAAGGCAAAACTCGAATCCTCTCCGAATCCGAAATCCAAACGCTCTTTTCTTCCTACGATCTCCCTCTCCCTCGTCAGGCAATCGCCAAAACCGCAGAGGAAGCAGTATCGATTGCGGACCGAATCGGCTATCCCGTCATCGCAAAGATCAGCTCGCAGGACATTCTTCACAAAACTGATATCGGAGGGGTCATTGGCAATTTGAAAGCAGGGAAGGATGTTCAAGATGCTTTCTTCCGCATTCAAAAACTTGCACCAAAAACCCAGCAAACCAGCAAACCAGCAAACCAGCAAACCAGCAAACCATTCCTGTCCTCATCCAGCAATTCCTTCCGGCGGAGCACGAATTCATAGTAGGACTCACGCAGGATCCTTCCTTCGGCCCGCTGATCATGGTCGGCCTCGGTGGCATTTACACCGAACTCTTTCGCGATACGGCATTTCGCATCGCACCCGTCATGGAAAAAGATGTCTACGCGATGCTGCAGGAATTAAAAGGATGGAAACTTCTGCTCGGAATGCGCGGACAGAAACGGGCGAATATCGACGCCCTCGCAAGGATCGTCACTGCCATTTCTCGTATCGCCATGGAACATCCCGAAATCAAAGAGTTGGATCTGAATCCCGTCCTCATTGGTAATGATCAAGCGATCGTTGCGGATGCGAAAGTAATCGTATCTGCATGATGCCTCTTGTGAAAATGTATTGAAAACGATAGGCTGATGCCGTTTTGTTTATTCCCTGATCCTATGAAACTCAAGAAGATGTTCCGTCGAGCCGTGGAAATCGGCATCGAGGCGGATCCGCGCGGCAAGAAATTCATCGACCGGATGCTCAAAAAGCAGGCAGAGAAACAGAAGAAGGCCGAAGGCCGCGAGAAGGAGCTCTTTGATGAAGAGCGAACATGGAATCCCTACAGCGACAGCCGCGTCCTCTTCGGCAACGGCGAAGAGGAAATCACGCATATCATGGTCGGCATCGACATCGAAACTCAGGAGTTTTTGCTGGCGGACCGTCTGCGCGAAAAAGGGCGGAAGATTGATTGCATCCTGATCCACCACCCGGAAGGCCGGGCACTCGCGGATCTCGACAAAGTGATGCCTCTGCAGGTGGATGTCTACGCCAAGGCGGGCGTTCCCGTGAACCACAGCGAAGGATTGCTTCGACCCCGTATGGACAGAATCTGGCGCGCCATCCATGCGGATAATCTTTTCCGCAGTGAGCGGGCGGCGGAACTTCTGGGAATCCCCGCCTTCGGAGCGCACACCATCACCGATAACCTGGTCTGGCGCTTCATGGAGAAGCAGATTTGCGGGAAGGAATTTAACGACTTGAGCGAGATCATGGACGCGATCCACGAGATCGAGGAATACAAGTACTATGCTCGGAAGGGCAACCCGCCGATCGTCGTGAACGGCAGCCCAAGCAGTCGCCCGGGGAAACTGGTCGCAACCGAATTCACGGGAGGCACGAACGGCCCGGAGGAATTGATCGAGAGGCAATCCGCCGCAGGCGTCGGAACGATCCTCGCCATGCACTTCACGGAAAAGGAGGTGGAGGAAGGCAAGAAACACCACCTGAATCTGATCCAGTGCAGCCACATGGCCTCGGACGCGCTGGGCATCAACCTGCTCCTCGACCGCCTCGCAAAAGAAGAGAAGAGGCTCACGACGATCGATGTGTCGGGATTCATCAGAGTGAAACGAAAATAATGGTTTACGAGTTTTGAGTTTGCGGGTTGCGAGTTCGGTCATATCACAAGAAACCCGTAAACTCGTAAACACGCAACTCGTAAACATTCCTCGATTCTTCCTGTACGATGCCAAACCTGTCTCATGCCATCTGTCTTCGCTCTCGCCGGCTCGGCCTGGAACTTCTACCGCAAACAGCCCGCGCTCAACGGCGTTCTCGTCTGGATGCTCATCTTCCCGTCGTCGCTGATGAATATCCTTTCGCGCGTCTTCGGTCCGGTCAAACCGGATGCAATTCTGGCCCCGTTTGAGGGAAGTATCCCCTTCTCGCCGCAATCACTCCTGCTGGTCCTCCCTGCCTATCTGATACTGGCAGTCATCACGATCTGGGGGGTTGCAGCGATCCTGATCTCTGCAAAACGGACCCTCGAAACCCGCGCTGGACGCTCGAGAACTTCTTTCAAAACTCTTCGGAGGGAAGCGGTCCCCTTTATTCTGCCGCTCCTCCTCACGGGAGTGCTTCGTTCGTGTTTCACTCTTCTCTGGGGACTCCTCCTCATTGTCCCAAGCATGGTGTATGCGATCCGAACGTCCTTCTATAACATCGTGGTCGTCGGTGAGCATACCGCGTACAGGGCTGCGCTCCGCCGGAGCAAAGACATGGTGCGCGGACGAACATGGAGAGTATTTTTCTATCTCCTCGCTTTCGCGATCTTCTTCTTCGGTCCTGCCGCGCTCCTCTCAACGCTCCTCAGTATCGTTGTCAACACGGTGATCCTGTCCGGGATGAGCACGGGACTCATCTTTCTTGCGGATGTGATCGGAGCCGTCTTCATGAGTTTTGCGACCATCCTGTTCCTCCTCGCGAGCGTAGAACTGTATGCGGAGCTGAAAAAGATGAAGCCGATACAGGTGGACCTTTAATTGTTTACGGGTTTCGGGTTTTACATGTGATACCGCCAACTCGAAACCAGTAACCAGTAACCTGCAAACTTATTTCGTCCCCATCATCTTCACGAGCTCCGAAAACACCTTCGGCTCATGCATCGCGAGCTCCGAGAGGACTTTCCTGTTGAGACCGACGTTCTTTTTCTTAAGAGCATCAATGAATGCCGCATACGACGTCCCCTGTGCGCGGAGTGCCGCATTCATGCGCATGATCCAGAGCGAGCGGAATTCGCGCTTCTTCCTGCGGCGATCGATGTAGGCGTTCTGTCCCGCCTTGATAACCGCTTCATTCGCTTTCACGAACGTCTTGCTCCGCATGCCGCGGTACCCCTTCGCAAGGGTGCGGATCTTCTTGTGTCTTCGGTGCCGAACTATTCCGCGCTTAACTCTCATAATCAGGATGGAATGGCCTGCCCCTCGTAGCTCCGAGTGGAGCGAGGAGCGAAGTGGGGTGGCGCCGATGTCGGACTATTCCATGTTTGATTCTCATGGTCAGGAAGGAATGACTTGCCCCGCGAAGCTCCGAGTGGAGCGAGGAGCGAAGTGGGGTTAGAGGTGAGGAACGAGAGCAGCGATCCGCTTTTCATCGCGCGAATGAATCATGACGGTTCTATTGATGCGCTTCTGGCGTCGGCTCTTCTGCAGGAGAAGATGACTCCTGTTCCGGCGCTTGAATGCAATATGGCCGGACCCGGTCTTGCGAAACCGCTTCTTGGCTCCGCTGTGGGACTTCAATTTGGGCATGGGCGGCCAATATAGATGAAGAAAGGCCTGTTGAAAAGAGGGGTTCCCCGAAAGGCCGTTTCTCGTCAGCTCGTTACTCGTTAATGACAAAACGAGTAACCAGAAACGAGCGAACGAGCAACGGACCACCAGATTCTGTACTATCTTTTCGGCCTCAAAATCACGATAAAGGAGTCCCCCTGGCGTTTCATCTCCTGCTCCACTTCGGATACATCCTGGAGCTCAGAAACGATGGTTTTGAGCTTGGTGGTCGCGTATTCCTTATTCGCCATCTCGCGACCGCGGAGGCGAACCGCAAACTTCACGAGATGCCGCTCGGCCAAAAATTCCTTGGCCCTGTCGCGGAGACGATCGAGGTCGTGCTTATCCGTACGGAATCCGAACCGAAGCATTTTGACCTCCGTCTGCTTGCTGTGACTGCGCTGCTTCTTCTCTTTCTTCTGAAGCTGGTAGAGGTAATGCCCGAACTCCCCGATCTTCACGACGGGAGGGACGGCCTTGGGCGACACTTCAATCAGATCCAGCTCCTCAACGCGGGCGCGTTCCAGCGCGGCCGCCACGGATAGTACTTCCGCCGCGCCGTCTTCGCCGACAAGCATGACCTCAGGGGATGTGATCTGCTGATTGATGCGGGGTCGCCGCTCTGTTTTTTTCAGAGGTTCGTAACGCTGTCGTTGACGCAGAGAATGCTGGGGGAAAAAGGCTTTTGTCAGCCAAAACTATAAGAGCAACACGGAATTGCGTCAAGGACGTGTAGGCCTTTCATTATTTGGAATGAATTCCAAATGATACCGCTTCGCGTTTAAAACGTTACCAATCTGCCGAAGGCGACTGGAAGAAG
>JBBTTQ010000053.1:0-11476 GCA_038064175.1 Patescibacteria group bacterium | reverse complement strand
CTTCTTCCAGTCGCCTTCGGCAGATTGGTAACGTTTTAAACGCGAAGCGGTATCACGCTGAATCTAACCCGAAACTTGAAACCCGCAAACTTGAAACTATAAGGAGCCCTGCTCCTGACTGCCGGACTTCGCCTCCTTCACCCGCTCGAATTCGGTTTTGACGTAACGAGCAAGGCCGTTTTCCGGAAGGGTTCTATAGAGGATGCGAAGCACTCTTCCCTGGTCGGAATGTCCGTCCAAGGCGCGGGACTCGGCGAGAAGCTGGTTCCAACGTGAACGCGGCTGCTTGTACACGAAGATACGGTTGTAGATGGCCTGCGCCAGAGCCTGCACCTCCTCATCGGAGAGGGAACGAGCCGCAACCGTCGTGACCTGCGGCAAGTACCGGGAAACATCGGCGAGGAATTCTTCGTCGATGCCGCCGACTTCGTCTTCGAATGCCTGAAGGGCGACTGCGAACGTCCCGAGCGACGCCTTGGCTTCGGCGCGCATTGCCGGAGACAATTGCGAATCTTTCTGATCCAATGAAGCCATATACGGCTGCAGTTCACCAAAGATCGTCTTGGCCGTCTCGACATTCCCCTCTTCAACGGATCGCATCAGAGACGACAGCGTATCGACGAGAAGCACGCCCTGCACGTCATCGATACCCACCGAACTGCCGGGTACCGCCGCACTGGCCTCAAGAACGGCCTTCTTTAAGACATATGCGTCGTCACTCGGGAGTGCTGCGGCGGTATCCGCCGTGGCCTCGGCAAGTTCCTGCTTCAGCATAAATTGAACGAGCGAACCGTCGCCGGACCCGGTGGCGATCTGCAGCAGCATTTTTCGGTATTCTTCGAGCGGTTCGTTTGCCTGTTCGCTCCCCTCGACCAGGAGCGCCGCCGCCTCATTAAGGCGCGTGCTCGCCTGGGCAAGACGTTTCTCCGCTTTGGCCTGTTCGCCGAATGTCAGGAGCACATCTACGGCCTCCGCAGCGCGCTTGACCGCGTAGAGACGGGAGTTCGGGAGGATGCCCGCGATCGCCGCGCGACGCTCATGCTGGAGTTGTGCGATCTCGCGTCGATGGACGGCGTCGCGGCGAAGATTTTCCACGACCCAGGATTCATCGTAGAGCTGCGGTGAAATCTTCCTCGTCTGAACGGCCATATCCGTTGCAAGCTCCGTGCGCTCGCCCGCAAGCAGTTGGATCTCCTCTCCCTCATGCGCAAAATGTACGCGTCGATCCCACACGCGAAGTTCCACCGTATCGCCGGCGACGGCCGAAAAACTTCCCTCATGCAGTTCGATGCGCCCCTGCGGCGTTGCGAGAGTGAGTCCCGTAATGTTCGAAGGGACAAGTCCCTGCATCCAGATCTTGCCGCTGTGGAGCGTGAGCGTTGGGTCGTGTAATGCGGGATCGGGACGGTCTGCCGTATCATGGAGCGCAACGGTCGTATTCGGCCCCAAACGGATGACGCCGTCATCATGCAGCACGAGCGTCGCTTCTCCTTCTTCCGTGCGGATCAGCGCGCTCTTGGTAAAACTCATTTCTTCCGTGACCGGCTGCCACACTCCTCCAATGAGAATGGAGACAGACCCCCGTGTGGGAAGCAGCATGAACGGTGACTGTGCGATCGAATGCGGCGCTATGAAGAGGAGCGGGCTTAAGCGCACGACAAAGAGGAATACCGCAAACGCGGCAGTCCACCGGATAGAGCGATGCACGAGAGGAACATACAGAGGCACCAAGCGCGGCTGCAGACGGCGAAAGAGAATTTCCTGCATATGCAGTTGCGGCTGGAGGATCGTCCGGATCCTGTCGAAGAGCGGACGGACGGATGCTGGCTCGATTGCGGACTGGATGCCGGACCAGATACGCGATGAAACGGAAGATTCCGGCTTCATCGAACGCGCAAGATCGCGGAGAACCTGCGCCTGCAAACCGAAGTCCGCCACAGGCGGACAAAGGTTGGCCTGCGCACCGGATAGCGAAGCGCGAAGGTGGGTCGACTTGATGCGCGCATGCATCTTCATCTTGATGCGCAACCGGGCATCAGACGTCGGTTGCACGGCATTCCTGAGGCTCTTCAGAGCCTCTTCGGGATCCATGCCGGCAGAATGGAAGGGGTTCATGCTCACTCTGAAAAACGAATGAATGGGGCTTCCGTTACACGCGATTGACCATTTCCGCGGGCAAAAGGGCTTCCAGCTTCCGCAGTGCGCGCATTTTTAAGACACGCATGCTCCCCTCGGTAATCCGGAGAACCCGGGCGACTTCGCTGCTCGACAGCTCCGCGACATACGAGAGGAGGAGCACATCCCGGTATTTTCGGGGCAGAGCCGAGAGAGCCGTGCGAACGATCCGAAGGAGGTCTTTGCGGTGAAGGCTCGTATCCGCATGGTTCAGAATATCCGTATCGGCGAACTCTTCGGGAACTTCGTCGAAATCCCGCTGCGTCCGGTACGCGTCGATGACTGTGTACCGGGCGATGCGAAACAGCCACGCCCCGAAGGGAACGCCTCTGCGCATCTTGTAGGTGTGCAGTTTTTCCCAGGATTTCACAAACACATCCGCGACGAGATCCTCCACCATTTCCCGCGGGGCGCGAAAGGCGGTGTAGCGATAGATCGGCAGGAAAAAGTGATCGTAGAGCTTGGCAAAGGCCTCGGTGTCTCCCTCCTGCGCTCTGACGACAAGCACCTGGATGACGTTTTCCTCCATCGAGAGGACGGGCTTTTTCATGAGACAGGGATTATAGCCGTTTTTGAGGCCGGCTCAAAGACGCTTTTTTGGGGAAAGCGACTGGCGATGCGTATTTCATACGCTAACCGCTCACCGCTGATCTTTCATCCGCTGATCGCTTACTCCCACTCGATCGTCCCCGGCGGCTTGCTTGTGAGATCATAGAAAATTGAGTCGATACCCGGGAGCCTCAGGAGTTGCTTCGTGACAAAGCAAAGAAAATCACGATCGAGCTTTGTGGCGTCCGCCGTCATCGCTTCCGTGGAATTGATGGGTCGGAGCACGATGGACTGCCTGCCCACCGGAGCTGCAGCGGAGGCGGGTTTTCCTGATCCGATACCCATCGGAAGGAGAACAACCGGGAATTGCCAGATCTTCTCGTACCACCCGCGCTCGACCATCGCGTTGTGAACAATCTTGTCGGCCTCACGAAGGAGATCGGCGCGCGCGCGCGTGATAAAAGATGGCGTGACTTCGAATTGCTGCGGCTCCGTATGGCTGAGGCAAAAGAGCACGCGGTTGATCTCGGGATTACGATTGGGGATCTCCGTCGCAGCCCTCCAGATTCCTTCTCGCTCAATCTCATCCAAAGAACCAAAGAGCGAAACAGCATGACGATACGTCCGGCCATCACCCTGGACTCCGACGGATTTGATGGGAAGAACAACACTGGCGAATTTCGAATGGATTGCAATGTCTCCACCTCGCCCTCTCCCCCCTGTGTCCCCCTCTCCCGTTCGGGGGAGAGGGGGGTTTGGGGGTGCGGGCAGCGCGCACAGTATCCTCACTCCCAATCCCGGCCCCGGAAACGGGTGCCGCCAGACGAGTTCATGCGGAAGCCCCAGCTCCTCGCCGAGCTTGCGCACTTCATCCTTGTAGAGATCCTTGAGCGGCTCGATAACGAGGCCTTTGTCGATCATCTTCTGAACGGCCTCCACTCTTTTGTGGTGCGTTTTGATCTGATCCGCGTGCTTCGTGCCGCCGGTTTCGATGGTGTCCGGATAAATGGTCCCCTGCCCCAGGAGCCACTCATTGTTTGCCAGTTTGCCGGTTTGCCGGTTTGCCGGTTGAGATGCCAAACCCATCTCCTCAAAAACTCTTTTTTGAACTGCTAAAAATGTATTTCCGATCGCCCTCCTCTTTTCCTCCGGCTCATACACATCTTCGAGTGCTGTGAAAAATTCACGGGAAGCATCCTCTATCCGCAGATTTTTGATGCCCAGCCGGTCGAAAGCGGTATTGATGTCCCTCACTTCGTTGTTGCGCATGAGACCGGTATCGACGAGGAGTCCCTGCACCCGGTCGACGCCCAGTACTGTATTGAAGAGGGTGAAAGCAACGGTGGAATCGACGCCGCCGGAGACCAGCATGAAGACTTTCTTGTCTCCGACATCGCGACGCACTTCATCCCCGATCCGCTTGGCATAGCTTTCGATAGACCAGGATGCGGGCTTGCAGAGATCCACGAAGCGCTTCAGGATCTCGAGACCGTGCTCGGTGTGTGCGACTTCCAGGTGGAACTGCACTCCGAAAAATTTCCGTTTGATATCCTCCATCGCGGCGGTCGCTCCATCCGCGGACACGGCAAGGAGATCGAATCCCTCCGGCAACGTTTCGACGGAATCTCCGTGGGACATCCAGACCAAAATCTCCTCCGGAAGCCCCTGAAAGAGCTTCCCTTCGCTTCGAATATTGATCTTCATCCTGCCGTATTCCTTGGTCTTTCCGGGCTTCACCTGGCCATTCAGAGCATGTGCGAGCCACTGGTGACCGTAGCAAATGCCGAGTATGGGTATACCGAGCGCGAGGATGGCGGGATCCGCCTGGGGGCTCCCCTGGTCATACACGCTCTGCGGACCGCCCGAGAGGATGATCCCCTCGGCATGCTTCAGGTTTTTTGCCTGGGTCTCCGGTGTGAGGATCTCGGAAAATGCGCCTAGCCGCCGGACGCGGCTGCCGATCAGATGCGCGTACTGTCCTCCGAAGTCGAGGATAACGATGCTTCGACTCCGGCCCGGAGGGTGACCGTATTTCTGAACCTGCCCTTTCATGAAAAGAGCTTAGCAGAGAGCACTCTGCTTGGGGACTCCGATGTTTCTTGCAAAACGAAAAACCAGGGATACCCTTGAGGTATGAATCTCAGAGGCATCGTGCATTATGGAACAAAAGATGGAAAGAGAGACCTCGAAGCCGATCGCAGTCTTGAATTTCCTGTCGAGCAAAATCCCCAGGTAAAACAATGGATGGATGAATTGCGCGGCAAGAAAGCGGTTGGCACTCTTCAGTATCCCGTGAGTCTGACGGTTATTGATGTCGTACCCGAAGGAAATACGACCGAGTCTTCCAAGGAAGATGCCATCGCCATGCATGCGGCAAATGAGCAGCTGAGGAATCTGATCGGAATATCCATGCAAGTCCGGGACAATCTGCTTTGGCTCTATGACATTGATCGACCGGAGAGAATCGCCGCAGAAACAAAAATGAATTCTACGGGTGATACGAAGATAAAGGCCCCCCCGCCGAAAGGAAAAGTCATGACAATGGAACAGGCCGGGGTAAAACCGAAGGAAGCACCGAAGGCCGCAAGCAGCAGGGACGCCGCTGCAGACGCAATCAAAAAGATTCGCGGCCCTAAGTGAGCGAATTGACAAACATGAACAGCTGAGCGAGGATTCCTCTCCTCTCCTATGGAAGTTTCTGAAATCCACCGGGCAATCGGGGAGCTTTGCGATCATGCGGAGAATGCGAGACTGACGATGGCATCGCAAATTCCGGATCTCCTGGCTCAGTATGGTGTTCTGAAAGTACAGCATGCCATTCAGAAAAAATCCGCCGCGTACCGCCATCGGTTGGAGCAATTGCTCGAAAAACTTCCCACGACCATTTGTGACACAGTCCGGGAGGCATACGAAAGCGAACGCACGACGACAGCGCACGAACGCGAATCCGAAGTACAGGTCGTCACGGACGCCCTGGAAGGCCCGGGTATAGAGAGTGATACTGCCAGAGCAGTGGCCATCGAATTGGCTCACCACATCCGCCGATTTAAAATTATTTTCAAACTGCTTCAGCGGAGAGAACTATGGGGACTCCCGCTTGAAAGCAGAGATGATGAGAATGGGGAAGACGAGTATCGCCTGGCGCCTGAATCTCCTCCCGTACATTCTGGCCCGATGCCGTCCGTTTCACAGCTTGGAGGCCTGTCGGACATTTCCTAGTATGCCGGCAATCAGGATCCACAGCGTGTAGGCAACGGCAGTGTCCTCCCATGCGTGGAGGAAGAGCGCGCCGATGCTGACACCGAGGAATACGAGAAAAGCGATGAGCGCATAGTGGCTAGCAGCTGGCGATCCTGCCAACCGCTCACCACTCACCGCTAACCGCTTGAGAAGAAGGACAATCAATAGGACGTACAAAATGAATCCGAGGATTCCAAGTTCAACGCCGATCTGCAGATACCAGTTTTCCGGCAACACCGGGCAATTGCATGCACGGTCGCGCGGCTGCGCCTGAAATTCCCCCACAAACACGCAAAGTTCGGGCCGATTTTGCGCCCAGCCGATGTCCGCACCGAACGGCAGGAATACACACGGATCGCTTACGCGGTTAGAGGCAGGACCCGCCGTGCCGAGGCCATGCCCCAGTGGCTTTGCCAGCATCATTGAAACCGCACGAAGCGGACGCACGAGATGATCGCTGGTGGAAGCGGAGCGGATGATAATCTTCGGCGCGAAAAGGATCAGGATAGTCGTGGCTACAAGAAAGAGCGCCAGGCATCCCCAGAGGATTTTCTTCATGAACGGCGCCCCCACTTCCAGGAAGAGCGCAACAATCATGATGGCGCAAGCGGCGACCCACGCCGAGCGGGAGAAGGTGAGAAAGAGCGCAATATCAACGAGGGCAAAGTATGGAATCCAAACATTCCAGCGCTCACCGCGGATGATGTTCAGAAGACCCAGCGTCCAGGGGAGGAGCAGGAAGAATCCAAGCTGATTGGGACCGCTCATGGTCGCCTGAATGCGCCTCATGCCCGAAGCGCCGATCTGCTGAAATGCGGCAATGGGAGAATCGGGGAGATAGAGAGAATGGAGATCGCTGTAACCCATACTCACAAAGAAATCCTGCGACAAGAAGTAGGAAAGGATGCCGTAGCCTGCGATAATACCGCCGACCGCGACGATCACTTTCAAAACCCGATCCCGAAATCGGTCAGACCATTCGACCCGACGAAGAATGAGGAAGGCAACGAGCGGAACGAAGTCATATTTGAAGCCCAGAAGAGAGTGGAGAGCGGAGAGCGAAGAGTGAAGAGCGGAAATAACAACACCTAATATGCAGAGAGAAATAATGCATAGATCAATAAAATCCCACGAAAAAATTGCTAACCGCTTATCACCAACCGCTAACCGCTTCCTGGAAATCAGCAAAATTTCGATAACCGCGACGACGAGGATGATTCCAAGCACCCCCTCCTTCCACGCCGCCAGCCACGGGAGCGGCGCATGTCCCTGTCCTGCAATCATCTTCGTGAGCACCGTCAGTAGGAGCGCGTGAAAGGGCAGGAGCGCTAGAAGCATCAGTGTCAGCCGTTCACGGAGGGGTCGCAGAATCATCCGCTCATCGCGGGAGAACGATCCGGTACCTCTCCCAGAGGAGAAGGTATAGGCGAGCGAGGAGAAGAATCATCTCCGTCATCGTCATCATCCTCTTCAATATCAAGCAACATCCTCATGCAATCTGAGCGCTTCAAAAGCATCCGCATGTTGTCCCTGGCAAATCGCAGGTGATGGGGAGAGACGAATGGGACAAGCTGCTCGATACGTTCACGAGTATCCTCGATCTGCAGGATAAGCTCTCGAAATCTCCGCCGGAGCGGTTCCGGCAACGACCGGATATGCTGGAGTGCACAAGAAAATTTAATTGCTGTCACATCCCGTGACGCACGATCGAGCTCGTGAATTTTATCCTTGACGCTCTCGATTTCCAGCGAGAAAGGGAACGCAGCTGCCATGGACCTATTGTACACACTCTCTTTCGTCCTATATTTTCAGAGAAACTCTTATATCGCAGTCACGGGCGCCGGGGAATCGTACGAAGAAGGATCCGTATGGGGGAGAGCGATGAACCCGCTGCCGCCGTCGTTTTCGTCTTCTATCCAGCCAAAAATGATGTTCCTCTTATGAAGCAAAACCGTCATTGCTTTACCGGCGTACTCCAGAAGATTGGCAGTCACACGATCCGTCGACGAACAAGAGCGGATCATACCCTTCAGTTCAGCACGCAAGGCTGTAATCTCATCAAAAAAAGGCCGGAACCGTTCGACATCCGAAAGAGAAGGACGAGCTAAACCCTCGTCCGCGCATCGTCTGTGAATGGCAATGACTTCCTTTGTTTCGCGATTCATATGCGCCATCTCACTGTAGAGCTGACGGAGACTTTTGCCGGTTTCGAACGAGGATTCCATCAGCGATCATTGGATTCAGAAGATCATCTGGATCTGGCAGAAATCTCGGAGCATTTGTTACAAATGCGAACAGTAACGCAGATCTCCGAAGAAAGATTGAATGCATTACGCATAGAGTCACTCCAGGCCATCAACCGCGCAGCAGGCAGACACTACACCGTGGCTTCAGAAGAGATCGGACAATTGGCCGCACAATCTAAGGCTGAATCGTATCATGGAATATTACATGCCATCACGGACTTCCCGAGACTGTTGCAATCCGAAACGGCACGGATCAACAGTCACTTTATTGAGCAGAGCCTGAGAATCAACGCACGAGAATGTTCAGAAGAAGAGCGGCAAAGAACCTTGCTTATCGCAAGAATCGTCTCTCTGCACACCCAAGCTGAGCGGCTGGAATGTTATCTAGCAGTGATGCATGCCGGACCGCCTGCGGAGGCTTAATCTCAGATTCTCAGGCGCTCTTCCTCGGTGCGGAAGACTTCTCCGTTCTTCAGGACTAGCTCGACACAATCAATACACCTGGCGCTCACATTCTCTCCGTAAATTTTCTTCGCTTTCCGCATCTCTTTGTTATCCCACGCGTAATCGATCATCGCGCGAATGAGAAACGCATCCACCGGAGGCGCCATGAGATTCCCGCCGGCAATCACGGACTCCGAGCGGTCGGACCCGAACCGGAGCGTGACGCACGGGACGCTCATCGCGTTCATTTCCTCCTGCATGGACCCGCTGTCCGTAGCGCAGACCGATGCCCTGCTCATGGCTGCGATCACATCGACGTACTCGGACCAGACATCCGAGAAAACAAAGTTTGGGTGTTTCTTCGCGAGGTCATGAAGTTCCTTTGCGAGTCCGAACCGTTCCAGTGCCGCCTTGGTCTGATTCATATTGATGAGGAGAACGGTGCGGCCTTCCTCGATGAGTTTCTTCATTGCGTCGTAGATCGCAGTGAACCTCTTCTTCGAAATGCAATTTTCCCGGCGATGGATGCAAAAGCGGACAAAGTTACCTTTGGCAAGAATGGGGTAACGATCAAAAATCGTCGAATCTTTCACGCGCCGGAGCGCTTCCTCCGTGGCATCCACAACGGAATTGCCGACGACGAAAATCCGGTCCTCCGGAAATCCCTCGCTGGCTAAAAATTCCCGGTCCAACTCCACGGGAGCCAGATGGATCCCGGTCGCCGTCTCCGCGGTGCGCGTATTGAACTGCTCGGGGTAGGGCTCCAGACTGCCGCGCTTCCAGTTTTTCCGATCCATCAAAAAATCTTTCCAGTCTGCAGGCTTATAGTTTTTGGCTTTTAGCGTATAGGTTTCGTAGTCGGGTGTAAGAGTACGTATCCCCGCCTCCACATGAACCGAAGCGAACATGTGGCTGTAGCCCGCGATCCCGCCCGCCATGGCCGTCGTCGTGTCGCCATGAATATACGGAATAACGACTTTTCCGCGCTTTTTGAGTTCGCCAATGACGTACCCGAGGCGGCCGATGATTTGCGAGACAACTTCGTACATCTCCCCTCGAACATTGAGATTGAAATCGGGCTCAACCCCAAATTCTTTCAGCATCCCCCCGCTCAAGTTCTCATCATAATGTTGACCCGTGTGACCCAGCACCGCCACATGTCCGCGCTTCTTCAGTTCGTTATACAGAGGAACCTGCTTGATGATGTCCGGCTTCGTCGCGATGAGAATCAGATGGATATGCTTCTCCTTCTGATCCGCAAGATCGTCGAAAAATGCCTTGGTGCGGTACGTGATCTCTTTCACCCCTCTATCGTACCGTAGAGATCGACCGCCGGTCGATCTCTACGGGCGATTGTTTAAAGAACACGTATGGCAAGCGGGAAGGCCCTCCTTCGCCAGGGCTTCGGAGGGTAAACATCCCGCGCTGGGATTTATGATCATGTCACCCGGCGCAGGTTGCCTGCCCGCCAAAGTCCGCCGAGCGACGAAGGTGGGCCACCTGCGCGTCATCTCTTCGGGTTGAACACATCCAACGCGGGGTGTTTTTTTCTTCCTGTAGAGGAAATCTGCCGGCAAACAGCAAAATACTTGCAAACCCGGAAGAAAAGCGGAGTCTTGTTTGATGTGAATCCTGATCTCCCTTCTGCGGCCGACATCAGAACAATGCTCGCATCAAAGACTCCGGTTGTACGTCAGAAAGGAGTACGCATTCTTTCGGAAATCGCGAGAAGTCCCCATGGAACTGAGCCGGAGTACCTGGCACTTGTGCGACTTCTCGGAGGAGCGGCCGTAAAACCGGTAGGCGGGAAGATGGCAAGCGTGGAATATTCCGCTGAAGATCGGCAGTTGCGGCTGAAAGTCCAGCAGACACTCAGCGGCATGGGAGTGACGGAGCGCGTTCAGATTGAACGCACCATTCAAAAGCCCGGCCAGGCCGTCGATGCACTGAGGCGAAAAATGCCGGAGGACTCGCAACAATCTACACCCTCCCCTCCTTCACCGTCGCCTCCGTCTGCGAAGCCCCCTTTGTGATGATCCCCGGGACATCCCGGACTTCTTTTTGAAGTAATTTTTCACCTTCGTAGTAATAAATGTACGGAGTGCAGAGCCCTACTTCCATCATCGCGGTCGTTGCATTGTCGAGATGATCGAGGAGCTACAGGATCGGACGCATACTGTTTCCGGAAGCAGAGACAAAAACTGTTTTCCCTTTGTGGATTTCAGGGAGGATGCCCCACCGGAAGAACGGGAGAACGCGCTCCCGCACTTGGGCGATGCTTTCGCCGTTCGGAGGAGGGGTGTCGTAGCTCCTGCGCCAGAGCGTGACCTGATCCTGCCCGTATTTTGCCGCCGTCTCGGCTTTATTCAGTCCCTGCAAGTCGCCATAGTGCCTCTCATTGAGTGAGGAATCATGGATGACAGGCGGATTTTGGCCAAGCACATCAAGAATGATCTCGAGCGTATCGATGGCGCGCTGAAGATGAGAAGTGTATCCAATATCGAACTCAAACTCTTTGAGCGCTTCTGCGGTCTTCTCCGCATCTTGCCTCCCGCGCTCCGTGAGCGGAACATCCGACCATCCCGTGAAGCGGTTTTCCAGATTCCACTGAGACTGGCCATGACGGAGCAAGACGAGAATTCCCATAGAAGTGCTAAGGAGATGAGAGGCGAGACGCCCGTGTACCCATCGGACAGAGCTTAGCAGCCTCTGGAGAAAGTGGCCAGATTCTGCTATAATGATTGGATTTATGGACCTCAGACTCATCTCCCGCTATCGGTTCCTCCATACCATCGGATGGGCGCTTCTTTTGAGCTGTCTCA
>JBBTTQ010000052.1:0-1395 GCA_038064175.1 Patescibacteria group bacterium | reverse complement strand
CCGCCGGTGCCGAAAGAGGCATTCTCGGAAAAATTTGTGACAGGCGCCATAACGGATCGTTTCGATGTACGTCAGCGGATTTCCGTGACAATGAAGGTTCTCATCTCTGCGCGCGAAGCATTGTTCTTTCTGAAGGGCGCGAAAAAAAAGAAAACATGGGATGAAATGCTGTTAAGCACAGAAGGGCCGGAGAGGTGGCCGGGGGAGTCCGTTCTCCATAAAGCAACGCTACTGGCGATGTGGTGATCAGGAGGTTCGTTTCGAGATGCGGGTTCCGGGTTACGAGTTCAACCCGCAACACGAAACCCGTAAACCGCAACCATTTACATCCACTCCCCGATTCCTCGTGCGTGTTCGATGACCCGATGGTCCACGACAGAAACCAGATCTATGCGATACGGTCCATCATATTTGTTGATCAGGATCCAGCGGCCAATGCCTCGCCGAAGGCGTTTCCATTTTCGCGGTCCGGCGCCGGAGGATGGCGGAAAATCTTCTGAATAATGACCTCGAGTTTTCACTTCGACGAAAACGAGGATCTTCCCCTGCGGATCGAAAGCGATGAGGTCGATCTCATCCCTGCCAAGACGGACGTTGCGATCGCGGACACGGTACCCGAGAGAGCGAAGATAGTGTGTCGCCGTCTCTTCCCCATTTTTTCCGAGAGCAAGGTGGGGTGCAGGTACCGCCCGAGGACGGAGAAACAGTTTCAGAAATTTCACGAGCGTATGGTGGCATGGGAAAGCCTCTGGTAGACCATAAAGGTGTACGATCGTCCATATCAAATGGTTGCCCAAAAGAGGTGTACGAAAATACACTCTCCACTATCTATTTCCCTTTTCCCCCTGTCCCATGCTTACGCAACTTACCTCCTTTGCGACGCTCGGCCTTCGAAGTGAACGGATTACCGTCGAAGTAGGGTCTACGCACGGATACACCGAACAGGGGAATTTTTTTATCGTCGGCCTCGGGGATACTGCCGTGCAAGAAAGCAAACAACGTGTGCGGATGGCGCTTCGTTCCTCCGGTTATAAATCCCCCGGCGGTCGGGTTATTACGGTCAATCTGGCGCCGGCGGATATCCGCAAGGTCGGCCCCAGGTACGATCTTCCGATTGCCCTTGGCCTTCTTCTGGCGCATGAGCAAACGTCGATTCCGGAGGAAACGCTCAAAGGTACAGCGTTCCTCGGGGAACTCGCGCTCGATGGTTCACTGCGTCATGTTTCTGGCGTGCTCCCCGCTGCGATCGCCTGTGCCAAGCTTGGCATCTCTACTCTCGTCGTTCCGGCGATGAACGGTCCGGAGGCTGCGCTCATCCCGGGTATCCGCGTGATCGCGCCAGGGTCGCTTAAGGAACTCATCGAAATCCTGCAAGGCGACAGGGAACCGGAACCT
>JBBTTQ010000051.1:0-11622 GCA_038064175.1 Patescibacteria group bacterium | reverse complement strand
CCCTCGGTTGTCGTTCTCCAGTTTCGCCTGTGAGCAGAGAATCATAAAGAGGAATTTTTCATTCGGATTGTTGGTGAACCTCTGCCCATGCGTTCTAATTTCAATGAGACGCCCCTGATCCATGAGGTCAACGACGGTGCCGAGATCGCCCGCGTTCCTACTGAGTCGATCAGCAGCCCACGTCAGGATGCCGTTGAACATACCCGCGCGAACGTCGGTCAGCAATTGTTTGAAGACCGGCCGCGCACCTGATGCCTTGGCGGAGTGGCTCTCGCGCCGCACTTCTGCGATCTCCAGCCCCTCGCGCTTCGCGAGTTCCAGCATCGCTTTGATCTGCGAATCGATGCTGAGTGCTTGGCGCTCATCATCCTCGCTACTTTTCCTCGCATATAGGCAGTACTTCATTTTTCCCGTGGACGCGAGCGACGGGGCGAGATCGAGATGGACGGGTTCCGGTAGGGAAATTTTGGGAGCCTTGGTACGGCTCAGGGTGGCGGTTGCCATAGAGAATTGGGGGAGGAAGTAGTACCTACAGCAATGCCGCAGCACTCCCGTGGTATCCAGGCGAAAGACCCGCTTGGTTCCCCTCAAAAGAGGCAATGGTTCTCGCAGATGCGTTACTCCTTAATCGAGCCTTGCAATCTCCTTCCCAGAAATCTCACTTCGATCCAACTCAGTACAGATGAATCTCCAAGAACTACGCAAGGCCATTAATACGATCGATGCTTCAATATTGAAACTGATCGGCGAGCGCATGGATCTTTGCAAAAAGATGAGGCCTCTGAAAGGTGAGATCGAAGATACGAAACGTGAAAGCGAATTACGTGAAATTTGGCTTAAGGAAGCTGAGTCGCTCGGGATCTCCCGAGACGCTGCTCTTGCGATTCTCGCAGAGCTCTTCAAAGAGTCGAAGCGCATCCAACGAGATTCTTCTCAAGATACATGATCATCGCACCTAAGCTTCGTATCGGCATTATTGGTGGCACCGGCAAAACCGGCAGTCAGTTTGCACGTCTTTTTCAGCAGCAAGGATTCAATGTTAATGTCACCGGTTCTGAGACGAGCAGTCGAAATGCAGCATTACTACGCGAATGTGACATCATCATATTCTCTGTTCCTCTATCTGAATCAGTCAACATCATCACGAAGGAAATGAGTTATGCTAAACGCAAAGATCAGCTTTTGCTGGATCTCTCCTCTCTCAAGTCACAACAAATTTCAGCGCTCCTCAACGGGGCGGGTGAAGTGATCGGATTGCATCCTCTTTTCGGCCCCTGGACAGACGCCACTGGAGAGACAGTTGTTGTTTGCCCTGCTCGAGCAAACGATGAGACAGTTGATTCACTTGAACATGTATTGAGCACAATGGGCTTATGTACGAAGCGCATGACAGCCGAAGCGCATGACCACTTTATGGGCCTTCTACAGGTTCTTCCACATGTAAAAAACCTTCTTGTTGCCAGAACGCTGCAGATACTTGATGCAGACATCGCAGGAGTATTTCAGATGAGCACCCCGCCGTATGAGTTGGAACTGAATGTTGTCGGTCGGTTTCTCGATGACAATCCTGATTTATACGGGTCCATTATTATTGATAATCCTGATTCACTCAAAGTTCTTACCGCTCTCCGGTCTGCCCTTGACGAGTGTATTTGCGTCGTTGAAGACCGCGATCTGCCTGCGTTTTCTCGGCTCTATGAAGGTCTAAAGAGGTATTTTGGAGATTTGACAAAAACCGGTCGAGATCGCAGTGAAGCCTGTATTTCTCTTCTTGCATCCTTCTCCTCTTCACCATGACCATTTGGACACTCGGTCCCGCCGGCACATTTTCAAGCGAAGCCGCTCAGAAACTTTTTCCCAATGAAACGTTGCACTATGCAGCAAACTTCGATCATCTTTTTTCCGAACTTGAGAAAAATGATACCGCTATCGGCGTGGTGCCGATCGAAAACAGCTTGCATGGGTCAGTGCATGAAGTCATGGATTGTCTCTTTACGGCAGATGTTTCTCTCTGGAAGGTACACGACGTGAGCATTACGCATGCTCTTGGTGCTCAGAGTGCGGAGGGTATTACTCGTATTGCCAGTCATCCACAGGCACTCGTGCAATGCAGATCCTACCTGGCAAAGCATTTCGCACAAGCAGAGCGTTTTCCTGTAAGCAGTACCGCCTACGCGCTGAAACTCGCTGCGGAAGATTCCTCTGTTGCAGCAATTGCGCGCGAAGATGCTATAGAAAAACAGGGGCTGAACATCCTTGCGCGGAACATTGAGGGCGAAAATAACACAACACGATTTGGAATTATTTCGAAGAAAGATCCGTATCCCGATACTCAACGCACGCGTACGAGTATTGTTTTGCATCCGCACGAGGACAGAGCGGGATTGTTGCACGCACTGATTACACCGTTCAAGGTGTATGATGTAAATATGAGCAAAATTGAGAGTCGTCCGACTGGCCAGCAGCTTGGAGAGTATCTCTTTTTCATAGACTTCGTTGGCACACAGAATGACCCGCGTGTTCAGAAGGTGTTCGAAGAACTACGCGACATAGCGAGTATTTCTGTACTCGGAACCTGGTAATGGCACTCTGGGACGCCGTTCCACTGGCACATCCTGATCCGATCTTCGCCATTGCAGAGGAAGCACGTGCAGCGGGATCAGAAGCCATTGATGCAACGATAGGAGTGTACATAGATGAGAAAGGCCAGACGAAGCTCTTTCCGAGTGTTAAAAAAGCAATGACAGAAGTGTTGAGTGACTACGCTTCGGGAAGTTTTACCTACACTCCACTGCTTGGGATACCGGAATACCGCAGTGCCGTGACAGAGCTGATTCTTCCGAATGCGTCGCTACCGGTTGCAAGCTGCGCGACTGCAGGAGGCACCGGGTCTCTTGCCATCAATCTACGCATGCTGAAGCTGCTTGAGTCCAACATAAGACTATGCCTTCCAACTCCTGCATGGGCGAACCATGCACCGCTTTGCCGCAGTGCCGGGGTAGCCTTCGAAGAGCTCGCTGTGCTTGAAAATGGAGTAGTACGCTGTGACGTCATTATCGACTGGATCAGGAATACATCTGGAGTCCGTGCGATTCTCTTGCAGGCAGGATGTACGAATCCGACCGGCATTGATCTTAGTAAGGATCAGTGGAAAGAAATCATGCCGGTATTGAAAGATAGCGAGTGTATTGTGCTTCTCGATGTCGCATACCAAGGATTTGGCAGTGATCCAGATACGGATGCAGCTCCAGCACGCGGGTTGGTGAGTGAGGGGATACCCGTCCTCATTTCGTGGTCAGCATCAAAAAATCACAGTGTCTACCGACTCCGGACGGGTATGGCACTTGCTTGCGTTCCGGATGAACATACGCGCAAGCGCGTTGAGGGTCATTACTCCACGTTGAGCCGGGGCCTTTGGTCTACGGCACCCGATCTCGGACAAAGCGTTGTCGCGCGAACACAATCGCATCACAAGAAGGAATGGTTGGATGACCTCGCACATGTGCGAGGTACACTGGAACGGAAGCGCACAGTTCTCCGAGAGAATCTTCCTGAAGCCTTTCAGGCCGCACTGGGTGGTATCGGTATGTTTGCGACTCTGCCGCTCTCCGCAGAGCAAATAACACTCTTGAAGACGAAGCATAACGTATTCATTCTCAATGATGGACGCATCAACATTGCGGGCATTCCCGGAGAGCGTCTTGAGGAGTTCTGTGAGAAAATCCAAACCGTGCTCTAACGCGGCGCGATGGCGAGAAAATTCTTAAATATCTCCTTCCCCACGGGAGTGCCGATGGACTCAGGGTGGAACTGGATGCCGAAGAGTGGCAAGGAAATATGATCTACCGCCATGACGATGCCATCATCACTCCGTGCGCTTACTGATAGTTCCTTCGGAAGAGTGTTTTCCTCCACGCAAAGGGAATGATACCGCATGGCCTCAAATGGAGAATCGAGCCCGGAGAGAACGTGGCTCTCGCCTGTGACATACACGAGAGATGCCTTGCCGTGGTATAAAGAAGGCGACCGGGATACCGTGGCACCAAAGTGCTTGCAGAGCACCTGATGTCCAAGGCAGACCCCAAGGAGAGGAATGTTGTGTCTCGATGCAAAACCAATCAACTCCTCTGAAATACCAACATCACGTTTCGTATAGGGATTGCCGGGCCCGGGGCTGATGATGATATGCGAGACATCGAGACGCCTGACACCCCCAAGATCAATCTTGTTATTTCGATAGACAACAGGGTTGCCTCCAACTTCACCAACATACTGGAAGAGGTTGTAGGGGGTGATGAAGCTCTTCGGGATTCAGCCCTACCGCCGGAGGGGAAAGAAGTGGAGAAAGCCTGAGGAGAAGCCGGAAAATGTCGTCTCCAATCTACTCATGGATATCGAACCAGCGTATCCGAACCACGTCTGGGCCACGGACTTCACACACATCACATGGAGAAGCACAACTCTGTGCCTCGCAACGATGATGGATCTTTTCACGAGGAGAGTCATGGGATTCTCCGTGCTCACCAATCACAGCATGCAGCTCATCATCAATGCGCTCTTCTCCGGCATTCACAAACATCCTGCTCCTGAAATCCTCCATTCAGACAGAGGGAGTGAGTACACCTCCGCCGATATGCGGATGCTCTGTGAGCTCCTCGGCATCACGCAATCCATGAGTCACGCGGGATGCCCGTGGGAGAACGGATATCAGGAATCCTTCTACTCCCAGTTCAAGGTGGACCTTGGGGATCCCAACAGATTTGAAACTCTCGGAGAACTCGTTTATGAAATCTACCGGCTCCTCCATGTCTACAACACTTCACGCATCCACACCGCTCTCAAGATGCCTCCCCAGACCTATGCCTTGCGCTATCAGACGACACAGTTTCTCATGGCTAGCAATGTGTCTTAAGAAAGGGGTACTTGCCAGTTTGTGCCTCACGGGCAGCGATGAGAGAGTCTTTCATCGCCAACAATTGCTCTCCACTAAGAGTACGATCAAAGCGATCGGGAGATATATGGACACCTGCGGCTGCAAGAGCCTTGCGTTTCCTGTAAAACTCGCCGAATTGTGTTTCAAACTCCGCGTCACGCTCGTCAGTCACTTCGATATTTCCTATGGGTTTCATAGTGAACGGGGAATGGCTAAATTTCAATAATGCTATTTTGACTTCTTTGGCTTCTTCCAGAGATCATCGCGCTCGAATCGAATGTACTGGGGCTGAACGACATTGAACGGCAGAGCACCAATTTCACCAAGCGCTCTCTGGAGCGTCTTCTCGTCGGTATTTTCGACGGTGATGTAGAAAGGAAGTTCGCTTTCCAACGAATCGTCGTAGGGAAGCTGGACAATGGAATTGAGATTGATTTCGAAATTCTTGAAAATTTTTGTCATGTCATGGATGACTCCCACGGCATTGCGTATCACAAAACGCACATAGAACGTGTGTTTTCTGTCATCAACTTGATTCTCACTTTCGTGGACAGGACGACCGAATGGGCTGATAAATCCGTTTTCACTGAAACGCGCCACATGCAGGATATCTGACAGTACGGCTGAGGCAGTCGGTTTGCCTCCCGCACCTTCGCCCTGATAGAAATTTCCGATGCCGTTGAAATTGCTTCGCAATTCGATAGCGTTCAAATTCGCAGGAACCTGACCCATCGTCGAGGTTGCCAACACAAGTTCCGGTCCCACTCTTGCTATGATCTGCCCATTGAACCGCTCTGCACGCCCTATCAATTTGATCTTCATCGGAGGATTCATGGACGCCGCATGCTCAATATCCTGAGCTGTCACGTCCGCAATACCCATTGTCGGGATCTCTTCTGGACGAATATGTCTGCCGAAGGCGAAGGCAATAAGCAGTGAAAGCTTCTGACACGCATCGCGACCAAGAACGTCGCTAGAAGGATCTTTTTCTGCGTATCCCTTTCTCTGTGCATCGGCCAAACAGTCCTCGTAGGACAGGTGGTGCTCTGCCATCTGCGTCAGAATGTAATTCGTGGTTCCATTGATAACGCCGCGCAATTCTTGCACCTGCTCGGAAGCAGTCCCAGATGAAAGAGCATTGAGAATGGGTACGCCACCAGCCACGGCTGCTTCGATCCGCACCTGAACATTCTTCTGTCGGGCACGCTCTACAATGTCCGGCCAATGAGATGCGAAAAGCGCTTTGTTGGCGGATACGACATGCTTTCCGGCATCCAGCGCTCCTTCAATTGCCTTTCTCGCGGCGTTTATCCCGCCCATCAGTTCGCAGACCAAATCTATGTTCGGATCGGCCAATATTTCTTCAATCGAACGGTAGAGAGCATGATTCTGATGAAAAAATTCTCCCGCACGCTCGGGGTCGCGACGGTGGATTGCCGCTAACTGCACAGGTCTTCCCGCTCTCTCTTCAAGATGAACATTATCCTCTTGCAGGGATCGAATGACCTCGGAGCCGACATTGCCCTGGCCGAGAACTGCTACCGAGAAAGATTTACTCATAGGAAACCTAATCTATGCTGCAGAGCTTGACCTAGTCAAGAGAAGTTGTTGTTGTTCCTGCTTCCTGTCCAAGATCCCTATTTCCGCTGTTCCTTGGCATAGAAGGAGTAAAAAGCGTGTGTGGCACAGGGCAAAGCTCATGAATAGTCGCAAGCTGCCCCTTCGTACAATTCCCGCGTTCCATCCAGCCCTCGTCGACACCCCTCTGCGTGAGCAGTTGAAAATGAATGTGGTAAAACCAATGCCCATTGGAATCCATGTCTCCGAGCCGAGCAAACACTCCCCCCTTCTGAATTTTTTGCCCTACTATCGGCTGGGAATTTTTATCTAAATGCCCATAAAAACTGTATAGAGGAGCATCGTCTTTACGTTCGTGTTGGAGCACAACAAAACCTCCGTAATTCCCCTCGCCTTCCTCATGTCCGGACTGGAATACGATGCCATCAAGAGGAGCATGAATCGGAGTCTGTGCCGGAGCGGTGACATCCAGGCCAAGATGATAGAACCGTTTTTGATCACCTTGCGGAAAATAACCCAGGAATACAGATCGATATTCCATGTAGCCACCGATTCCCCATTTTTTCTTGGTGAAGCATTCTTTGTTTATGTATGCCTGAAGTAGCGTTTGATTAGTGAGCAAGGCATGGTCAAGTATAGAATCATCGCTCAAATCGAGAGTAAACGGCTGCCCTTCACTGAGTTCTCCAAGCAGTGGATAAGGATCTTGCAGCATCAATTCGACAGATGAACGAGTCGACGCCTGAAGCAGTTTTTGCCGATTCAGCAATCCAAGATCGTCTTGCAACCCGAGTGCAAGAGGTGCTTCCGCATTGCGTTCATGTTCGGGCGGCAACGAATCTTTTTTCATACGATTGATAGAAAAAATAAATCGAGACGATTTTCTAATAACGAAACAGAACGTACGGAGAAGGGAAAAGCGATTCGATAGTGGGAATATCTTGTGCGCTCGCATACCCATGAAACATGCGTCCTCGCCGATGTGCTTCCTCCGTAATCACTTGAAGATGCGTATGCGTGAACCACCCGCCGCTGTCGCTACCGTCGCCGATCACGGCGAAACGCTCTCCTGCAGCGATTTTCTGACCTTCCTGTACAAGATGACGGGAGCACAAATGCCCGTAGAGGGAGTAGAAGGTGTCTTCCTCGATACGATGTTTGAGAACAACAAAACCACCATAGTTCCCAATGCCTTCTTCTTTCCCTATCAAGAAAACCTCTCCATCCAAAGGAGCGAAAAGCGGCGTGCCGGGCAGACTGGTGATGTCCAAGCCCATATGATATATGCGCCCCTCTGTGATCATCTGTGGGTAATGTCGAAGGACATTGCCACGTTCTTCCAGATACCGCCCGATGCCCCACTGTTTTCCGCTTCCTTCAAGTTCGCCATACACGGCATCTTGAAACGGCTGAAATGCAGAAGGATCGTAGGAGAGCGTCTGGGGATTCGCCGATGTGAAATCGAAAATATGCGGCACCCCCCGGAGCGCATCCCCGAATAAAGGTGCGATTTGGGCAGACTCAGTGAGAAGCGGGAACGGATACATGTGGAAGGGGAGAAAGGGATTGCAAATCAATCTGATCAAGATGTGGGAAAACACTCTCCACATAGTGCCTCATCCCGGCAATAAAGAGAGGCAATTTCCCTTGTTGGTAATTACGGTATCGCAAGTGCTGAGGGTCGTCTGCTCCATCCACGGGCGTTTGTGCCGTGTAGGCCAAAGGCGGCCCATGATCGATAATCTCATCTATGATATGAAGAGTCGCCCCCGTCCGTGTATCCACTCCACTGCGCGCTTGGTCGATGGCATCCTGCGTAGGAGTTTTACCAAAAAAGCGAAATGGATGCCCTGGAATTGTAACGGCGGGATGGATATTAAGAATGCGTCCGAATTTCTTGAATGTGCCGTTGACCAAATATTCGATGCGAGCCATGTAGTGGTCGGACACGAGTACATCCGCCTGTGTCTGTTCCATGAGTTGCAAAACCTGTCTTTCAAAGTCCCGTTTGCGCTCCGCCCGCCCGTCGGCATCCAGCAGAGGGAGTGAGCGGAATTCTGAGGGAATCCGATGAGTGGTATCGGAGTCGATGACCAAACTATCGTCATCGTTTCGCAGATCCTGACCGTGGAGCCACAGCCTCCCCGCTTCCGGCCGGAGAGGGTAATCGCTCTTCCGCATATCCTTTTCCATGTCATCGGTGATGACGGCAACCACCCGGAGAATCCCGGCAAGAGCACCGCCTTCGCGTGATTCAAGAATAGTCCGTTCGATCGTGCCTTCCATATACCGCATGCCTTCGGCAGTTTGGATCATCGAACCGTTTCTGTCACAGGTGCCTGTATCCCGCACCGACGTAAGGAAAGCGATGTTCACAGGTTTCTGCGGTTGCACGGAGGGAACGGATTCGTTCCCGTAAAATTGGATGGATGATGGGCGTTCGTGACGCATGATGAGAGAAAGGAATAGAGGTAAAAGGTTATTTCTTATGAGAAGATGCAATGGCAGCAAGTACCTGTTCTCGAAATTGGTTTTGCAACCGGATATACGATTCCTCGTCGAGAGTGATGAAAATATCGTGGAGCATTTGCACGGCCTGATCAGCGTCTTTGCTGCTCACAAGAAATGTCATGACCGACTCATTCAACCCTTGACTGATGAAGTGAATATCCACTCCGGCAAAATCAAGCGCGGTGGCCGCCTTGGCAGCTTGTCCCGGTCTGTTCATATTGTTGCCCAGACAGTAGATAAGTGCGACTTGATCCTGATGTTTGACGCAATCGGCTCCAGCGATACCGTACGTATTATGTAAGTGTGCCAGTAGATCACGCTGTAGCTCCTCTGAGTAGTTGCCTTCATGAAAGGTGAACGAGGCAGTCCCCTCACTCGTTGCAATGTGTTGGATGGGGGTGTTTCTTCCATGAAACCATCGGATCATATCAGCCTCAAATTCGGGATTATCCACAAGAGCAGAGTCGGAGATCTGTAAAGCGAAAGGGATTTTTTTGCTGGTAATGATTTCTACTCCGTTCGGTTCTGCCACAAAATCTTGGACAAGAGTGGTGTTGGCAACTGCCGGCTCTTTCTCCGGATTCATCACAACGATACTGATTTTTTTTCGGGAAAGCATATCGAGAGCCGTCGGATGCAAAGCTCCACCCCGCGCACCCCTTCTGTCGCCAAAGAGTTCACGGGCAAGAAAGTGGGTCATGCGCTGAACGGTTCTTGCCTCGGGAATCCTCTTAGGATCGGCACTCATCAAAGGGAACTCTTTTTCGACGATGTAGACCGTATCGGGATATTCCACAGAAGCGGCATCCGCAAGCAGCGCTCCCGTTTTATCGCTGTATCCTCGCTCATTGCCGAGCACAGGAAGGTATCCTCCCGTTACTCCTATGGCGTTTGTACCCAACACGGTGGAGATCCTTCTCTGTAGCAAACTTTTCATGTGATTGATCACCGCAGATGTATCTTTCTCTCGATCAAGATTGCGATAGATGCTTTGGTAGGCATGTTCGATATGCAGTCCAGCTACGGGCAAGGATCTCGCTTGAAAGTATTGCACATACAACTCCTGAGAAAGACGCTCGCCGATACCCGTAATGGATACGTACTCATCATCGCTGTGCATGATCCAATCCACACCGGATTGAGATACAGCCTGTTGATCGTGCATGCGACGAATTTTATTGAGCAAAGAGCGTGGCTGATCCTCGCCGTCGATAAAAGAGGCAATACAGCCATTCAATTCTGAAAGCAATATTTCCCGATTCTGCATCTCAGCATCGGCATTGATCTCCGCTTCCAACAGTTGTCGCAAGAAGACACCTATTTTTTTTGCAATGCCTTCTGCCTGAGCGATGGATGATCGGTCGGCTTTCCGCAGCAGTTGAGCAATCGCAATCAGATGAGAAGTCGTATTGAAGCCCGGTTTCGTTTCTCCCCCTTCGATGCCGATCACCATTGGATCAGATAGAGAAGAATAGCGAGTATCTACGCTCCTGATCGCAGAAAAAGCGATAATCTGCCTTTTGCCTCTTTCGTACCTGTCGATAGCACTTGCAGCATTCATACGGAGCTTTCCAGCATTCTCCCCGCCGACTTTCGTCACGTAGGTGTTAGATGCTTCGAGAGCTTCTAAGCCGTTGGTTGGCGCGTTGGAAGGATGCATAGAATAAAAGAAAGCCCCTCCTGGGAGGGGTGAGTGTTCGCCTTGGGTCCAAATACCTCAGCGCTCAGTCCCTCCGCAATGCGGGGTCTTCGTCTGCTTCTTGGACTTCACCGTGCCGACGAGGGAGGGAGGAGCAATCACTGGGGCGAAATTACATTACTGAATAGCAGTATGTCAATAGCCATATCGTTTCTCGCACTCATTCCAAAAATCCTGAAGATTTTGAGCATTGCCTTTCCGAAGCTCATCTGCTGGAACAGCGCCATTCAGGGCAACGATGGGCGATGTGAGCCATGCAGCAGCCGTTGTCGGAGACTCGTGCAATGAAAGAACTTTCTCCAAGAATGATCGCACTTCAACCGAAAGTGTGGCAGGTGCAGCCTGAAAAAGTATCTCAGTCAATTCGGCAATCCCCTGTGGAGATTCTACGTTCTGCTCTTGTGGAGTGGCACTGGAGTTTTCCATGGAGAAGTAGAAGGTTAGGAAGAAAAGTATAGTATTGCAACACAATCTAAAATGCAAGCATTATTGAGCTTCAGATTTACTCATCTGATGAGCTGTTCAATGGAAACATCAAACGCACTGGCTATCTTCTCAACAGTAAAAACGGAGGGAGCCTTGATTAGTCCTGTTTCAATCTTCGTAATAGTTGTGTATGGAATATCCGCTTGCTTGGCGAGTTTGTCCTGTGACCATTCCTTCTTGGCGCGAAATTTTTTGATGTTTCTGCCTAGATTATTCGGTTGAGTACTTACCATATAATGATATGATGAAGATGATATGATGTCTCTAAGATCATTCTACGTCCAATCGAAAAGAAGGCAAACGCATGTTTGCCACTCCTCTCTTCAAAAATCGAAAAAATGCGTGTGCGGTAAGAACCCGGTTCGAGCCGATCTTTTTGTCCGGTTCTTTTGCGGTTTTCTGGAAACGGCGGGCG
>JBBTTQ010000050.1:0-1802 GCA_038064175.1 Patescibacteria group bacterium | reverse complement strand
ATTCTCCGGGTACTTCCTGATCGTCGCCGACTTCGTGAATGAAGCGAAGAGACGGGGGATTTCGGTCGGCCCCGGCCGCGGATCCGCCGCGGGTTCCATCGTCAGTTACTGCCTTGGCATCACGACATTGGATCCTCTGACGCACGGCCTCTTCTTTGAACGATTCCTCAACCCCGAACGCATCTCCATGCCGGACTTTGACATTGATTTTGCAGATACCCGGAGAGACGAGATTCTGGATTACGTCCGGAAGAAGTACGGCGAAGACAATGTCGTCCAGATCTGCACGTTCGGAACGCTCGCAGCCAGAGCCGCCGTCAAAGACGTTGGCCGCGCGTACGGCGTGCCATTCCTCGAGATGAACAATTTGGCGAAGCTGATCCCGGACAGGCCGGGCACGAAGCTTGGTGACGCGCTGAAAATAGATGAACTCAAAGCGGCGTATGAACAGAATGAAACTTATCGCCGCATCATCGACTCCGCGCTCAAGCTCGAAGGCAAAACCCGCCACGTGTCCGTCCATGCCTGCGGCGTTATCATCACGGAAAAACCGGCTTCAAACTACACCGCGCTCCAGCGCGCGCCCAAGGACGACAAAACGATCATCACCCAGTACTCCGCAAAGCCGCTCGAGGCGCTCGGCCTCCTCAAGATCGACTTCCTTGGGCTTATGAACCTGACCGTCATCCAGACGACGCTCGAAATCATCGAACGCCTCTACGGGAAAAAAATTGATCTCGCAAAAATTCCCATGGATGACGCTGAAACGTTCCGTCTCCTCCAGAGAGGAGACACGACGGGCGTCTTTCAGTTGGAATCCGGCGGGATGCGCAGGTACTTGAAGCAACTGAAGCCCACGCAGTTCGGGGATATCACCGCCATGGTGTCCCTGTACCGCCCGGGCCCCATGGAATGGATCCCGAGCTTCATCAAACGAAAGCTTAGACAGGAAGAAGTGAAGTACCAGCACGAAGCGCTGCAGTCGATTCTGGAGCCGACGTACGGCATTGGCGTCTATCAGGAACAGGTGCTCCAGATCGCACAGGTCTTTGCGGGATTCACCCTCGGGGAAGCGGATATCCTGCGTCGCGCCATCGGAAAAAAAATTAAGAAAGAGCTCATGTCCCAGCGTGAGAAGTTCATTGTGGGCGCGACAAAGAAAGGCTACGAAAAGAAGCTTGCGGAGGAGATATTCGACGACGTCATCACTCCGTTCGCCGGCTACGGATTCAATAAGTCCCATGCGACTGGTTATGCGCGGCTTGCGTACGAAACGGCATACCTGAAAGCGCGCTATCCAACCGAGTTCATGGCAGCGCTCCTTTCGAGCGACGCGCAGCGAACCGACCGGGTGATGATCGAGATCGAGGAATGCCGGGCCATGGGCCTCGCTGTGCTCCCCCCGGATATCAACGAATCGCTCCGACATTTCACCGCCATCATGGACACGATCAAACCAGCAAACCAGCAAACCAGCAAACCCCGTCTCGGCTCCATCCGATTCGGCCTCACTGCCATTAAAGGAGTGGGCGAAAGCTCCGTGCAGCAGATCATCGCGACGCGCGAGGCGGGCGGCACCTTCTCTTCCATCGAGGACTTCGCCCGCCGGTTACCCGCGAAAGTGCTGAATAAAAAACTCCTCGAGTCGCTCGCAAAATCGGGAGCGCTGGATTCGCTCTGCGACCGCCGGAAGGGGAAAACTACGAGAAGATGATCGATTTTCGAAAGTCCGCTGGCGACGCGGGCGGCGCCCAAGGGGATCTCTTTGGGGCGCTTAAGACCGGCATCCAGGAAAGCGCCAT
>JBBTTQ010000049.1:0-5105 GCA_038064175.1 Patescibacteria group bacterium | reverse complement strand
CTGTCGAATGGTTTTGCTCTGCCATGAGGGGAGGTATTGAAGAAGTTTCTCCGCGTCTGTGAGAAGCTCTCCAAATGTGCACGTTAGACTAGAGGATCGCGGCAGGATCAACAACTTTACGGGCGACCGATCAGGGAGATTTTTGACGGTGATGCGAAATGCTTCCCTGCAGCGACGCCGCATCCGGTTCCGTTTGACTGCCGATGCATCGAGTTTCGTGGATGCGACGAGTCCCGTGTAGAGGCCTTTGGTTTGATCCACATGCGGGTGCCTCGGGGCGCCCATCAGGAAACGCACACTCATGTGTTTCCCTTTCCACAGCATTCCCTTTCGAAGGACATGGTCAACGATTTTGCGGCCGCGGAGGCGGGAGAGGCGCATGCCGGAATTATGAATGAAGAATCAGGAATTAGGAATAAAGGATATTCTTCATTCTTCATTCCTGATTCTTCATTCTCGCATGGATACGCTATCCTTCCATTAACCATGACCAAGCTGACACAGGATCAGGTCCGGCACATTGCCAGACTCGCGAGGCTCCGGCTTCGGGAAGATGAAGTGGAAAAATATGCGAATGAGCTGACAAAGATCCTCGGTTTCATCGAGCAACTCTCGGAGGTCGATACGAAGAACGTGGAACCGACGGCGCAAGTCACCGGGATGCAAAACAGATTTCGCGATGATGAGATGGGAGGAATCGGTACGTCGCCGGATGCATTGCTTCACGTCAGTCCCCTCCCGATCGTTGACCATCAGATCGTGACGCCCTCCGCGCACGGATAATTGTTTTATTGTACTATCACATGAACACACGCACTCCTTCGGCAATGACGATCGCGGAGGCGGCAACACTCCTCGCGAGCAAAAAGATCTCCAGCGAGGAACTGACGAGGAGTTGTATCGAGCGTATCGAAGCGGTGGATAAGACCTTGAACGCCGTGGTGCATCGTAATTTCGACCGAGCCCTGACGGAAGCCAAAAAAAATGATGCGGAAGGGAAGCGTTCTTCTCCTCTTTCCGGTATCCCCTACCTCGCCAAAGACGTTTACTGCGAAGAAGGCGTTCCAACGACAGCCTGCTCAAATATGCTCCGTAGCAAAGACTATATCCCGCCGTTCGACTCCACGACGACGAGGCGGCTCAAAGCCGAAGGGGCAATCAGCATTGGGAAAACCAATACCGACGAATTCACCATGGGCGCCTCCACGGAAACGTCCTGCTTCGGTCCGACGAGAAATCCCTGGGACCGGACGCGGGTCGCGGGGGGATCGTCCGGAGGGTCGGCCGCGGCCGTCGCCGCAGACGAATGCATCTTCGCGCTCGGCACGGACACAGGCGGTTCCATCCGACAGCCCGCGGGATACTGTAACTGCGCGGGCCTTCGCGTCACCTACGGACGTACGAGCAGATTTGGCGTCATGAGCATGGCAAGTTCGCTCGATACTACCGGGCCGTTCGGAAAAACGGTGGAGGACATCGCGATCATTCTCTCCGCCATCGCCGGCGTCGACCCGCTGGATGCAACGACGGGCGACCGTCCCGTCCCGGACTACAGAAAGGCGCTCACGGGAAACGTGAAGGGAATGACGATCGGCCTTCCGAAGGAATACTTCATCGACGGTATGCATCAGGAAGTCGAAGGCGCCGTCCGGGAAGCCGTGAAGGTGTTTGAATCGCTCGGCGCGACGGTGAAGGAAATTTCCCTCCCGCATACGAAGTACGCGACGCCGACCTACTACGTCCTCAGCCCGTCGGAAGTGAGCAGCAACATGGCGCGCTACGACGGAGTCCGCTACGGACACACCCCACTTCGCCCCGCTTCGCGGGGCTCCGCGGGGCATGCCGTGAACGACATGAGCCTTTTGGAATATTACGAACGCGTCCGAAGCGAAGGCTTCGGCCCAGAAGTGAAGCGCCGCATCATGATCGGCACCTACGCGCTCTCCGCGGGATACTACGATGCGTACTACAGGCAGGCGCAGAAAGTGCGGACGCTCATCCGCAGAGACTTTGAAGAAGCATACAAATCTGTCGACATCATTCTCTCGCCGGTGTCGCCTACTCCCGCGTTTAAAATCGGGGACCAGATCGATGATCCCGTGGCGATGTATCTGGAAGATGTATTTTTGAGTGGGCAAGTAATGGCAGGCATCCCGGCTCTCTCCGTACCCTGTGGTTTTTCAAAACCGAAGGCAGGAACGCCTGCTCTGCCGATCGGCCTCCAGATCATGGGCCCGCAATGGGACGAGGAAACCGTGCTCCGTGCAGGGCATGCGTATGAACAGGCAACGGAGTGGCATACGCGAAAACCCGCTTTCAAATAAGATCAGAAATTGGGAGCAGGCATACTTGCCCGCGGTCGTGCACCTTTTTGTTTCTGGCGGAGCCAACCCCGCGACTGCGCTCGGGGTTTCGCAGTCAATAGTGATTTCAACATGATGTATGTCATTTCTGAATTCTGGCGGAGCCAACGGGATTCGAACCCGCGACCTCTTCCGTGACAGGGAAGCGCTCTAACCAGCTGAGCTATGGCTCCAAGAGAGGTGAATGTACTCCTGGGAACTCCGGCTCCCAAGAGGTCGAAATAGCCGTGAAACCATACCAAAAAACCATCCCTATGACAATTCTCGTCTTTGTGCTTATAATGATCATATGAGGGATCCTGAACATCGGGAGGCAGATGACAGTCTGCAAAATCAGCCCATGAACCCGAGCATAGACGCACTCATCGCGGAAGCGAGGGAACTGTGCGCCTTTGCAAACAGCGCACGCGCAAATTTGTCGCCGATTGCACGAACAACTCCATCTGAAGAAGAACCAATGACCGATCTCTGAAAGGCAGACTTTCGGTCATGTTCCGATCAATCAAGAGATCATCGAAAAATCGCCGCGAAGGCAATCCGCCTCTGGTGGACTGCCTGGAGCGGCCACCTTGCCGGAAAGACCTGCCTGCCTGCCGGCAGGGAGCCCGCGAGAGAAAACCTGGAAGGTTTTCTTTCGCGCACTACATCATCCCCGCCGCCACAACATTTGCGACCACCGCACACAGCCCCGCGACCATCACCCATAGGAGAGCGGTTGTTTTGATCTGAGCGGATCCGGTATTGCTGTGCATATCAGTGGAATTATACCACGAAAATGAAATATTGACAATTATTAAATAATACTGTATCATGTGTACATGACACACAAACTACAAGAAGGCCGCGAAGGCGAACATAAGCTCGGTGATCCGGGATTCCTCCGTATTCACGCAGAAGATCGGACATTCACAAAGAGAATCATCTCAACCCATCCAAAAGGGTACGGCGGAGAGACGGAACCATTGTCGGAACCAGAGCGCAGGACCGTGTACGGTTGCTTGGGAAAATTTTATGGAACGGAATATATAAAAGACTCTCTTGGGGAAAATATCAGCGGTAATTCCATGGAAGAATTGGCTGCGCAGATAAAAGAAAAACAGACAGGGAAAGGAAATGGAAAGTACATATATGCATGTAAACGGACTCCGGAAAGACACGCGGCTTTACAAGATGGAAAATCGGAGGGAACAAATCATATCCGGAATCTCACGTCAAAAGAGGAAGCCGCCCTGCTGGCACTTGTCCAAAAAAAGAACGGGCTGCAGGTCATCGGTGCAACACTCCGTGATACGGTCAAAAAAGTTCAGGAGACGCTGGCTCGTTTCCTGGAAAAGTAATTACTGCAAGTACAGCAGCGGATTCTTCTTCACGCCATTCAGGTGCACTTCGAAGTGCGTGTGGATGCCCGTCTGTCCGTAGACGCGCCCGGTGTTGCCCATCCAGCCGAGGACCTGCCCGCGCGAGACCTGGTCCCCCACCTTCGCGTAGAGTTCTTTATTGTGCGCATAGAGCGTGATGAGCCCGTTGCCGTGGTCAATCTCCACCACGTTCCCGTAGCCTCCGTTCCAGCCGATATCGGAACGAATGATGGTGCACGCTTCGGCGGCGAAGATGGGGCCGCCGCCCTTGGTCTGGATATCGACCCCGTAGTGACCGGCGTGGTAGTACTGGGTGAACGCACAGTTATTACAGGGCAGCTGGAGAACGCCGAGGGTTGCGGTCGCGGCGGCGACTTCGGGAGGCGCCTTGGGCGAGCCGGGTGGGACTCCCTTCAAAACCTCCACGTCGGCGTCGGTGACGTCTTTTCCAAACTTGAGTTGCTGGTCCGCTGACGCGACCACGGGCTTGCCGATGATCGGCTTGCCTCCGGGAATGATGAGCTGCTGGTTCGCGACGATGAACCCTCCCTCGATCTTATTCTGGCGCGCAATTTCTTCGGCCGAAATATCATAGAGCTGCGCGATTCTGGAGAGCGTCTGTCCCCGCTTCACGGTATGCAGAACGCCGTTCACGGGGAGAATCGTAAGTTCGGCGCCCGCGCGGATGGGGCTTCCCGGCTCCAAATTATTCGCCCACTGGATGGTTTTCACATCGATGCCGTAGCGCGCCGCGATCTTCTCGAGACTGTCTCCTTCGCGCACGGTATGGATGATGCTCTCGGAATACGCGAGCCTCACGCCCTGTTCCGTGAGCGGCGAGGATTTCATCAGAAATCCTTCCTCAACGAAGAGGAACTGATCGGCGGGCAGCACCGTGTCTTCGAACGAGAGCGATGCCTTGGGCACATACGGCGGCAGAAGTGAACCTCCGAAGAAGGTCAGAAGACACAGCAAGCGCACACGCAGCGACAGCCGATGCTCGAGAGGGGTGGAGAGCACGGGAATGATGCCACGTCACCCCCCCCGCGAATGCGGAGGGGAAGCTTCGCGACACGGGAGCGGAAAGCAAAAGAAGTTCATGGGGAGAAGCACGCACTCAAACGAAATCAGAGAACAGCGGATGATCTGAGCGCATCGAGGATGAGGCGCATATCATCGTACCGCTGCAGTGAATTGAAAAGTACCACCAGGTACTTCCGTCCCCCCTCCTCAATGACGGACATCAGACACTGGCCCGCGCCGTTCGTCGTCCCCGTCTTCCCCGCTACAACCCCCGTATTCGCGTGCATGAATGCGTGCGTGTGCGTCAGATATACGGGCTCATTCTTCCTGCTCACGATCCTCAGTCCCTCGCGCCCTAGAC
>JBBTTQ010000048.1:0-2701 GCA_038064175.1 Patescibacteria group bacterium | reverse complement strand
TCCGACGAGGCGGACGAAGGCGGGTGGCGCGCCAGCCCGCCCTCTCCGCATGACTCCACGTGGTGAGCGCTTTACACTTTCTCCCCACATTTTGGCGTTGAGCCGCAACTCCTCCGCTTTCCCCGAGGAAAGCAGTGTTTTGGCTTGGCAGGCCTTCACAACGGGGTATTCTGGCTGGAAGTGAAAGACAAACTGGCGGATGGGCACGCGCTTGTTCGCAATCTGCCGGAAATGGGAAAGCAGGACATCACTCCCATTGAAGCGAAACTGGAGCCTGATCTGATCTATCCCGCGATTCGCGGGTCCGACATTGCACGATGGCATGCAACACCGGAGATCCATATGCTTGTCGTCCAGGATCCGAAGACGCGTTCCGGGTATCCGGAGGATCATCTGAAAAATCAGTATCCCAACACCTACAACTACCTCACAAAGTTCAAGCCGGTACTGCTGGAGCGCGCACTCTACAAGAAGTACCACGAGCACGTGGGGAATCCTTTTTATAGCCAGTTCAATATTTCTGAGGAGACCTTCGCACGTTATCGTGTTGTATGGAAGGCAATGTCGAATGACATTCATGGAGCTGTCATATCTCAATACAAGACCATTTTGGGTTACAAAACCGGAGTACCACTACATACCACCGAATTTATTGCCTGTGAAAACGAAGACGAGGCTCATTATCTCTGCGCAATCATCAATTCAGAGATCGTTCGCGAACTCATCAAATCGTACTCTTCCGCAGGACGTGGCTTTGGGACGCCTTCCGTGATGAAACACGTCGGCATCCCGAAGTTCGATCCGAAGAATTCGCTGCACGCGAAGCTCGCAAAATTATCGAAGGATTTGCATGCTCTTGTCGCGGAACGAGGGCACGACTCGGATATTTCCACCAAGGAAGGCGAAGTGGATGCCTGCGTGAAAGAGTTGTTTGCCTAGAAACAGCTGACTCACTTCCTTCTACGGTGTCTGCCGGGGCGCTGCGAGAGAGCGCTGCCTGCTACGGAACGGACGCGCCTGCTTCTACTCCTGCGGAGCAGCCCTGAAGCCTTGCGACCTACGCGCCTACTGGTTACTTTTTTGTGTCCCATGATGTGAGAAGTAAGAAATACAAAAGCAGGGCTAACCTGCCAGAGGCAGAATCCGTTGTCAACAAATTCATTGCAATAAATCCTTGCTCATGCTATAATGGCTCTATGACGCCACTTTCTCGCAAGTTTCTCGGCGATCGAATACGCGATCTTCGCACAGAACGCGAGCTTTCGCAAGAGGATATCGCACGTGCGCTCGGCATCCACCGGCAGTCTGTTTCCCTCCTTGAACAAGGAGAACGCGATCTCACGGCAACAGAACTCGATGAGCTTGCGAGATTCTTCCAAGTGCCTTATGAAGAGATTCTCGGAGAGCCTCCGAGGAAGCTCAAGGAGATGAAGAAGGACGCAAAGAAGGAGCTTCGTTTTGAGCCGCAGAAGCTCCGCAACCTTCTCCTTTATATTTTGGAAAAGATCGGCGGCAGGCCAAATCTTGGAGAAACCGTTCTCTACAAGCAGCTCTACTTCTGCGATTTCGATCACTATGAAAAGACAGGAAAATCCATTACCGGACTGATGTACAGAAGATTGCAATTTGGCCCTGTGCCCCAGCAATCGCAATTCAACTCCGTTGTCGAAGACATGTTAGAACATGATGAAATGAAAAAGTTCCCGCAGCCCTACCATGGAAAACAGCAAATCCGTTATGTCGCTCTCACAGAGCCGGATATACGACTCCTTTCCTCAGAGGAACGCCGAACAATCGATAACGTTATGGGGAGACTCGGACACATGAATGCCGTGGAGATCGAAGAGTATGTGCATGGCGATGTCCCGTGGGCAGCAACCGGTCATAAAGGCATCATTGAATACCAGCTCGTGCATGCACGCGTTCCACCTTACGCACAACAAGACGAGGGCACGCGATCCGGAGTAGTGGAGAAGGCACAATTCGCTGACCTCGAGAGTGCTTTGGGTCCTGTGACGGATGATGAGTATCAATACTTCGCAGCTCTTCCGCATCTTTCATGAGTGTTCGACAAGGAGACATTTGGTGGGTGAACTGCAACCCAAGTACGGGACATGAGTATCGAGGGGAGCGACCCTGTCTCGTCATTCAAGCAACGTCTTGTATCCCATTGGAGGGAATCATGACCGTCATGGTGATGACAACTCATACACAGGATCGAGAGTGGAAGGAAGACGTCATTGTGAAGAGAAGTGACCAGAATCGACTTCCGGCAGATTCCCTCATCAAAGTTCAGCACATCATGAGCTTCGATCAAAACCGGCTTATCAAGCGCATTGGTGTTGTAGACCCTTCGACGATGTCGAAGGTCAAAACGTACATCGCGCAACATTTTGGCCTATCGTCGTAAGCGTCACCAGCAGAGAACAACTGGAAATCGTCCGAAACGGCAGCGCGTTTGGTCGGGCAGCAGTCACGTTTGCGGCGGCTGCGGGGCAGCTTAGAAAAATCAGCCGCCGCCTTGCAAATCGGTTCGGTTTTCGTACAGGCACCACCACCTCATACTCCCACCGCGCTGGCGCAGGGCACGCCAGCCCTTTTGCGCTTCCCATCGCACCGCATCCTCTTTCAAAGCCATTGTATTAAGGACCACCGTACGGTAGCTTGCTCCGAGGCAGGTGACTACTCACCGCTACGGGAA
>JBBTTQ010000047.1:0-4869 GCA_038064175.1 Patescibacteria group bacterium | reverse complement strand
GGAAATCCAGGATCTGCACGTCGGCGATGAAGTCGTGCATGAGCATGTGGCGCAGCTTGTCGAAAGCTGGGGGATGCATCACCTCGGCAAAACGAATCTCTCCTGCGTCGGCGCCGTCGCGGGCGCCACGTATCCGGAAGAAATGAAATATCTTCGAACCCTGATGCCACACATCCCGTTCCTCATCCCCGGCTACGGGGCGCAGGGCGGCACGGCCGTCGACGTCAAGCACGGCTTCATTCCCGATGGCACGGGCACGGTTGTGAACGCATCCCGCTCGATTATTTTCGCATCGAAAGGTAAAGACTGGAAAGAGGCGGCGGCAAAAGCGACTTTGAGAATGGCGAGAGAAATAAAGGAAGCCCTGAAGTAATGTTGCTGGTTCTCTCGTTCTGCTGCTAAACGAGGAACGAGCGAACGAGCAACATTGAAAGGGGAAGGATGAATGGACACAAACGACGATCACTCAAAACGAGTGCTCCTCGCCACCGGCTGCGGTAGTTCCACCCAGGTGTAGATGCCGGTTCCGTCCGTCCAGCGGATCGCGCCGTTTGAACCTATCGTGCCGGGTTCGTTCAGGGAAATCTGCAGGAACGCGTTCTGCGTGCCGCTCGTGAGAGCGATGTCCGCAAAGAGCCGCAGAGTGCGCATGCCGTTCACCGTACCGAGCTCGGACGGAATACTGGAGCAACTCACGGTATTCGTGCTGATCGAACAGGGGGACTTGGTGTTCGTGTCCGATGCTCCGAGTTCCCAGCCCGTCGCCTGCACACCCGTCGGCCTGCTGATGCCAAACGTCAGTTCCGTGATCCGGAGATCCACCTGGTTCAATTCTTCACCCTTGAATGTGAACCCGGCAACGAGCTGGTCGGTCCCGACGGGCAGCGCGTCTTCCGCCGCAAGCGCGTTTGTGACGCTGAGAATCCTTGCTTGCGTCGTCTGGTTCTGCGGGAAGGGGATATCGGCCGGGATGTTGCCGTACGTGCTGTGTGTCCACTCGCCTTCGACCGTGAGTCGGAACGAATCAACCTGGATTAACTCCTCAGAAACACCCCCTTCATTTCTGCCCTTCAGGAGCACCTCGATGCCGAGAACGTTTTCCGTGTCTTTCTCCAAACGGTATGCGCCTTCGGTCGCGAAGCTCGCCTTCCATGTCAGGTCCGTTTGATCCAGCGGATCCAGGCTCAGACGGCCGATCTGTACGCCGTGAGAATCCATCAGATACATCGTGTCGATCGATTCGTATTCATCTTCCATCACGACCGTCACGCCGCGGATGAGCATCGGTTCCTTGCTCGCGAAAAACGACGCGCTCCCGATCGGCTCCGTACGCTGACCGAGCATCAGGAGGTGACTCCGAGCGGGAAAACCAGGGTCGAAAATGGAGGATGCAGAAGACAAGACAGACGAGGGAGACAAGGAGGACAAAGAGGACAAAGAGGACGAGGAAGAACTCCCAGAACTGGAAATCTCTTCACCGCGTTCCATCAATCGATACAACTCCAGTTCTCCTTCGGCTTCCGCAAGGAACGCGGCGACAAGTCTGACCATCTGCCCGCGGCGGAGCTCTTCGCCGGGACGGATGCCATCAAGCGCCATTCCGCGCTCCTCGGCAGCCTCGATGTATGGCAGATACCAGGCCTTGCCCGCCTCGGGCTCCACGCCGTAACCATACATATTGGTCAGAATCTTCATGGCCTCCGCATAATTCACATTGCGTTCCGGATGGAAATACCCGTCCGGATATCCATCGATGATGTTTTCGGTTTCCGCCGCACAAACATACGGATGAAACCATGAGGAGAACCGTACATCCGGGAAGCAACTGCTTTCGTACCCCTGATAGAATTCCAGCGTCTCCGTGAGTTCTGCGGAACTGCCCACGGCGATTTTCATGAATTCTGCGCGGTTCAAAAGCCGGCTCGGCCGAAACGCTCCGTCCGGATAGCCCTGCACGGCGCCTTCATTCGTGAGCACGCCGATTGCGACAGATTCCTCCGAGGAGAAAGCTGTGGAATCCGTATACGAATCGCTCCGGTCGTCGTAGTCGAGAGCGAACGCGAAAACCGGGAGGAGGAGAATGGGAAGAAGAAATCTACGCATAGTGAGGAAATGGTACAGGAACAAAGAGCGGATAGCCGCCTGTTTCTTGTGGGAGACGGAACGCGGAAAGCATCCTTGCGGGAGAAAATAGAGAATTCTTTCATGTAATGATGGACATTTTTGATACATTGTTACCATGGAAACTCTGCATCCCTATGAAAATGAAATTTTTTCCGATGCGCCGTATGAAAAGTTCGGACACCCGGGCAGGATTCCTGCTCACGGGGCGAGTGAGCTGCAAAAAACAATCAGAGTCATACGTTCTGAACCTGGGAAGCCAGAGTCGTATCACTTTCTGAGAACGCAATTTATATCTTTCGTTCTTTCATGGATCCAACATGTACCAAAGGACTCCACCGACGCTCTTCCCGAACTTCCGTTGGAACTTCTGGAGATCGGCACATTGCTAGAGGCTGAAGATGAAACCCGGAAAAATCAACCGATCCCCGCTGAACTTTTGAATAGGTTGGGAAATTTCCTCGATGCGTTTGAGCGGAACCTTCCGGACTCGGAGTGAAACCGTTTGGGACAGCGAAGGTAGTGGAAGTGTTTGGATTCTGGTGGTCCCAGCGAGAATCCACCTACGCTCGCCTGCGGGCGAGCTTCGGCGGACAGGTCGAACCCGCATTTACCCCTTCCACCTTCGTCACCAAATTGTAGGTGGTAGTCAGAGTATTCCTACTTATTTTGTGCTGGTTTTTGTCGTGCCAAGGCCAAAAATTAAAAGAGAATCTTGTAGGTGATGCCTTCCTTCCATTGAGGATTTTTCCATTCAGTGAAACGGCACTTAGCACAGAGTTTTTGCATGGGAATGTTCTCAAAAGCTGTTTCCGTGACTACTCCCATTGCGTCCATTTTCTTCGCATGAGCGATGCATCGTTGCATTAACTCCAGTCCGATGCCTCTTTGCTGAAACATGGGTTCCACAAAAATTTCCCGCAAGAAAAATAATTAACTTCCCACCAATCCGAATCTACCGAGCAAAATCCTGCGAATACATCGCCCTCTTTTGCTATCAGGTACAAACTATCTTCATCGGCGAGATGCGTTTTGAGGTAGTGAAGAGTCTCTTCATTGTAACGCACGTTGAAATTTTTGAATTGCGAGGTTTTGCCTCGAAGCACATCAATGTTATTTGCTTCGGTAATCACGAAATAATCATATGCTAATTTTAGCGTTTCTCGGAGCATATGCTTAATGGCATTCTTTCCCTGTGTGGTTTTTAAATATTTTTCACGACGTAATGCATCGTCTTGAGAAATATAGGTTTCAGCAAAGATAAGTTTCCATGGTCTTTTGGATTTTGTTGAAGTCACGCTGCCTTTGTTGTGTGTTTCCAGACGCTGTTGCATATCGGTCGTATAACCGACGTATAGCTGTCCATCTTTGGGTACTGCGCAGGACGTAGACGGTGAACATAGCGGGCCAGTATACATCGAAAGCCCTGTAGTACGCACTACGCTGCGGCTCCGTGCGACTACAGGGCACGAAGTATGCGCTTATGATTTCATCGAGCCGTTTCGTGGCCTGCCATGAAGTTGCGCCGCAGCGCATACTTCATGGTGCTCTCGGCGGGAATCGAACCTGCATTTACCCCTTAGGAGAGGGTCGTTCTATCCATTGAACTACGAGAGCGTGGACGAGAGGTGACGACGGTGGATAGGGAGGAGAGGGTCTTGTACCTGTCCGTCCGTCTTGTCCCCCGAAGCCCGGAGGCGAAGGGTGGAAGCTTCGAAGGAGCGAAGGCGGGTCCATTGAACTGCAGGACCAGCACGACGTTTAGCTTATAGCTTAAAGCTTATAGCTTAAAGCTTCCCGTTGAATTGCTGTCAGTGCGATCGGGTGTGAATCTGCATGGACATAAGGAGTCGCCTTGACTTTCCCTCTCTCTCCCGTAGGCTCCCCTTCGCTTAAAGAGGCCTAAACAGCCCCTCTGTCCATTTCCCTGATTCCCAATCTCTCCTATGTCCCCGCTCGAACTTTTTGCTCCCGTTGTCGGTGTCCTCGGCCTCGCCTGGAGCCTCGTCTTCTGGAAACAAGTGGCTGGCGCCGGCGACGGCACGCCCGCCATGCAAAAAGTGGCTCACGCGATTTTGCAAGGCGCGAACGCATTCGTGAAGCGCCAATACAAGACCATCACGATCCTCACGATCGTGACAGCGGCAGGCATGACCGTTTTGTACGGTCTCATCGGAGGAGAGGGGGGATGGGTGATGGGCTATGAAGTCGGCGGATCGTTCCTGCTGGGCGCTTTCCTTTCGGGCATTGCCGGCATCGTCTCGATGATCGTCGCGACGCGGGCGAATCTGAAGACTGCAGGAGCGTCCAAACACGGACTCAATGCGGCGCTGCAGATGGCGCTCCGAGGCGGAGCCGTGTCGGCTCTCGTCATCACGGCGCTCTCGCTCCTCGGCATTTCGGGGCTCTACCTCTTGTACCGGGTCATTCTGGACAGGCCAGCGGAATCCATCCCGGCGCTCATCGTCGGCTACGGATTCGGAGCCAGCTTCGTCGCACTCTTCGCGCAGCTCGGCGGCGGAATCTATACGAAGGCCGCGGACGTGGGAGCCGACCTCGTCGGAAAAATCGAAGCGGGCATCCCGGAGGATGATCCCCGAAACCCTGCGGTTGTGGCCGACCTCGTCGGGGACAACGTCGGTGACTGCGCCGGTCGCGGGGCCGATCTCTTCGAATCCATCTCCGCCGAAAATATCGGTGCGATGGTCCTGGGTGTCGCCCTCTACCCCGTCTTTTGACTCAAAGGAA
>JBBTTQ010000046.1:0-2354 GCA_038064175.1 Patescibacteria group bacterium | reverse complement strand
ACGTGGCGATTCGGTTTCAGGTCGCCCTCGATCCGCTTCTTCGCGCCGTGCTCTTTTGCCTTCGGGCGGATGTATACAAACGGCAGTTGCATGCGGTCGGCGACCAATGCCGCCCAGCCAAGAGCGGCCGTCGCCGTCCCCGCGATGGCATCGGGCGGAACGTGGAGCGCCTTCACGCGATCTTTGAGCGCGTTCACCACGAAATTCCGCGCCTCCGGGTGACTGTAGATCATTCTGTTATCGCAATAGATCGGCGACTTGATGCCCGACGTCCACGTGAAAGGCTCCGCAGGACTCAACTTCACCGCTCCGATCGTGAGGAGAAATTCCGCGATGCGCTGACCGTGGGGCATGGGGCAAGTATAGGGTGAGGGATGGGACTGGGGCTAGGGAAACTTGTTTCGCAGAAATTCGTTTGCTGGTTTACTCGTTTGCTGGTTTTCTTTGTACATGGATCAAACACTTGAATCGAAACTGAAAGGGTTGATGTCCGTATTCCTTGAAGAAAACAGCAAGATCAATCTGTCCGCGTACCGGACGGAGGAAGCCTGCTGGATCGGCAATATTCTGGATTCACTGGCATTCCTGGAGCTCTCCTTTGTCAGCCCCCCTTTCCCGCGCCTGCCCTCCGAAGCCTGGGCGAAGGAGGGAACGGGAGAGGGGTTGGGGGTGAGAGCCCTGGATCTCGGCACCGGCGGAGGATTTCCGCTCCTGCCGCTTGCGATCGCCCTTCCTGAATATCAGTTCACCGGGATCGATGCCACGCAGAAGAAAATCGCGGCCGTGAACCGCATCATCGAACGACAGAACATCACGAACGCAAGAGCGTTGCCGGGACGAGCGGAAGATCTGGGACGCGATCCGCTCCATCGCGAAAAATACGACATCGTCCTCTCGCGGGGGCTGGCAAAACTTTCGACACTCCTGGAATATTGTGCGCCATTTGCAAAAACCGGAGGAAAAATCGTCCTCTGGAAGAGCCTCAACATCCTGGAGGAATTGGCGGAAAGTGCGCCCGCAGAGAAAGAACTCAGATGCCGGCTGCTCCTCCAACACCGGTATGCATTGCCCGGAGATTTCGGAGAACGACAATTATTGGTGTTTGAAAAGGGAGCTCCCATTCCAAAAAAGTACCCGCGCGGAGTCGGGATACCTTCCAAGAATCCCCTTTTGTAATTGATAACTGACAATAGATAATTGATAATCGCCATCGGACAAAGCTCGATAATTTTCCCTGCCCGCCGGCAGGCGGGAATGATCCATTCTCAATTTTCCATTTGCCCAAACCCTATACCCCCAACGACAAGTGGAGTCAGAAAGCCGCGGAACTCGGATACCGCGCGCGATCCGTGTTCAAATTGATGGAACTTGACGAGCGTTATAAATTGCTGCGTCCCGGCATGAACGTGCTCGACCTCGGCGCCGCGCCGGGGAGCTGGCTCCAGTACGCATCCGAGCGGGTGGGCACCAAAGGAATTGCCATCGGTCTGGATCTGGAAGCGATCGAACCCATTGCTAAAAATGTGCGAACGGCGAAGGCGGATGCACTGAATCCCACAGAGGTCCGGGAAAAGCTTCAGGCCTTCCTGCCGGAAGGATCATCCATCGATATAGTGCTATCGGATATGGCTCCGAAGACGAGCGGCATCAAGAATGTTGATCAATGGAAAAGCGTGGAACTTGGGACGGCTGCGGCGGCAGTTGCATACGAATTGCTGGGTCCGGGGAGATTCTGTGTTCTGAAAATTTTCCGGGGAGCTGATTTCGACGCGTTTTTGGCTGGCCTCAAAAACGATTGGGACGTCCGCGTCAAAAAGGCTCAGGCCAGCCGCGACAGGAGCTTCGAAGTCTATCTCGTCATGAAACGAAAAGGGCGCAAATGAAAAGAGGATAGGAAACCCGGGGATCCTCGTATGATCGAGACGTCCATGACACGCCTTCGCGACAGGCTCGATCGCAGACAAGGGCAACGACCTCGCTACGGCGTGCGAGAGGAGAACATATGGAATGCACGTATTTTTTTGCTTCTCTTTTGCAATATCTCATGATCGTCCTCAAAAATGTTTCGAAGACGTATGGCAAAACCCGCGTCCTCACGGACGTGTCGTTTCGAGTGGAGCCGGGGGAATTTGTCTGCATCATCGGCCCCAGCGGCGCAGGCAAGACGACGCTTGTGTCGCTCCTCATAGGCGCCGAGCAGCCCACCCACGGATCGGTGGAAATCGACGGCGTGGACTTAAAAGCCGTTCCGCCGACGGCGATGCAACTGTTCCGGCGACGCATCGGCGTGGTCTTCCAGGATTATAAGCTCCTCAAAAACCGCACGGTTGCTGAGAATGTGGCTTTCCAGCTCG
>JBBTTQ010000045.1:0-2875 GCA_038064175.1 Patescibacteria group bacterium | reverse complement strand
ACTTGCAACGGAGCGTTACGTCCAAAGCGAAGGCGCGGACGTGCACACGAGCTTCGTGGACCACATCCATCAGGCCGGAGTCCAATGGAACCCCCTCCGGAACATCTGGATCCGGCGCGTTCTTGGAAAAAACGCCGATACGGTCTTTGCCGTGAGCGCCACGCTCAAGCGCGCGCTCGATGCGCACAAAATCCCGCGTGTAGAGGTGCTCCCGAACGGAACCGAGATGTCCTTGTGGCAGGCAAAACTGGATGTCATCGCGGCCTTTCAAAAAAAACACGATCTGAACGGACACAAAGTGATTTTCTTCGGCGGCAGACTCAGCCGCGACAAAGGTTCCGCGCCCCTGCTTGCCGCACTCCGTATGATCCGGCAAACGATCCCCGAAGCGGTACTGCTCGTCATCGGCGACGCCGCGCGGCTCCAGGGACTGATCGTGGAAGCAGGAGCGGAGGATCTTCTTCCACACGTTCGTTGTGCGGGCTGGCTGTCGCAGGAGGAGATGGCTGCCGCCTACGGGGCCGCCGATGTCGTGACAACGCCATCGCTCTGCCTCGATACGTTTAATCTGATCAATATCGAAGCGATGTCAGCGGGCAAGCCCGTCGTCGGTACCATTTTTGGTGGCACGCCCGAAATCGTCGTGGACGGAGTCACCGGATATGTTCGTAATCCGTTGAAGCTTGATTCGTACGCATCAGCACTCGCAAAACTTCTCTTCGACTCTTCTCTCGCACAAAAAATGGGAGAGGCGGGACGAAAGAGAGTGGAAGAAAACTATGCGCTCAAGCCCTTCGTTGCGAGGCAAATAGAGGCGTATGGGAAATAATCACCGTATGAAATGCAACAACCACCGTAATGCGGGCGTCACCGCAGGAGACTGCGGCCCGATTAGAGGATCGGTGATGATTCGAAGTGATGGCATAGCGCGTCGCATGGACTCGGCCAATGCATCGGGATAGCCAAAGACATGCGTGACTTCGTACTGCTTAAACACGTCGGAGAGGGTCCCCTGCTCAAGGAGACGCCTAACAGTTTCTCCCGAGAAAAGCACAACTGATGTACCTGAAAGCAACGCGACCTGCGTCAGATTGCTCGGCCCGAGTGGCGTGGCCACGATGACGTTCTCCGGCAATGCCCGGAGTGCCTCGGCGGCGGCGACTGTGTGCTGGACCATGACTTTGGAATAGATTCTCGCGAATCGCGTTCGGTTGGCTTGGATCAATTGAGCCGCCACGACCAACATAATCACAGATGTAAGCATGGTGGGCGTGATTTTTTTCCAGGATCGTGACAAGCCTTCGGCGATGTTCGCAATTCCGATGCCCGCAAAGAGTGCAAGCGCCCAGCCGACATCCATGAGATGCTCACGGTTAAAATGCAGGACGAACCGGATACTGAGTTCGGTGAAGATCAGAAGTCCTAAGATCGCAATAGCGAATCTCTTATTTTTACGCCAGAGCAGAACGATGCCGGGCAGAATGAAGAGCCAGAGGAACACTCCGCCCATCGTGTCTTGCTGGAAATAAGACGGAATGCTACCGACAAAGAGCCACGCGCCGTTCAACAAAGAAGTGAAAAAACCCGGAGCCAAGTCAAAATTCAGGAGAATCTTTTGATATTGCATTCGCTCGAGAGCGGAAAGCGTTTGCACCCTCGCAAGCAATTCCCGTTCGAACCGCTCGCGGTCGAAGAAGTACGTGTAGGGATCGGGGTAGAGATGCAGATAGATTTCATTCTCTATTTCCTCCTCTCCCGGCCAGACACGGGCCAAATTTTGGTTGACCGGGTATCCGAGCGTTCGGATATCGCCGGCATAGGGAGTCAAGTATGGCGCCAGTGAACAGACTCCGAAGACCGTGATCATCAGTAATCCTTTCTTCCATGCCGGTCGACAGAACCAGAGCGTTGCGATCACGTACCACGGAACAAACACGAGAAACGTATCCTTCGCGGATACGGCCAATCCGAAAAACAAACCGGCGATGGCGACGGCGAGCAACGTTTTACGCCGCAGAACTCCGTAACTTGCGAAGCTCATGAAGAGGAAGAAGAGCGCAATTTGATAATTATTGATGAAAATCGCCTCCCGCCAGTACATGGGCATGAGCGCGAAGATGACAACAGTGATCCACGCGACGCACGTATCGAAAAAAGAACGTGTGGCGATCCAAAGCGGGAAGAGGCACGCGCCCAACAGAACGGATGCCACGAAAGACCAACCGATGAGATCGGCATATGGAACGAATGTCCCTATCCATCCAAAAATGATGGCGCTCAAACGTCCGCCGTCCGCGCTGGGGGTGCCGCTGACCTTGAGAAGCTCGGGATGAAGATAGCGGCCCAATTGATCGGTGAGACTAAATACTCCCCCTTCACCAAAGTTTCTTGCCTGCAGGAGAAGAGTCGGAATATCGTTGGGATAGCCAGCCAGCAGCACGGGCAACATCCAGACACACACCATGAACAGTACAAATACCCCAAGGAGAATGAGATGCGCCCAAAGCGGTAGATTCCGGATCCGCAAACTCAGCATACGGAAAATGTTACCATAGAACCCGCATGCTTTCACATCGAAGATTCCCTTCGTCCGGCAAAAAAACGCTTCTTAAATTAATCGGCGTACTTCTCTTTGTTTGGATTCTCCGGAGAGTGGACTTCGAAGCCCTTGTTGCGGAACTCCTCCGGACCGATACGCGTTTGTTTGCGGCTTCCTTTGGTGTGATGATCGCAAGCTACGCGGTGAAAGTGTTGCGGTGGCACATTCTCTCTCAGTACGCGGGAGCGACGGTAGGCCTTGCCGAATCCTGGAAAAATTACAACATCGGGATATTTCTTGGAACAATCACCCCCGCAAAAGTGGGCGAATTCGGGC
>JBBTTQ010000044.1:0-13036 GCA_038064175.1 Patescibacteria group bacterium | reverse complement strand
CGGCGTTCGTGTCCGAGCTTGTGACCTTGCCTCCGCACGGGAGCCCGAGCGTCCATTCGCCGACCACGTCCGACCGGCTCATCTGTCCGATAGTGATGCTCTCGCCGGCGGCGTGCGCGAGAGTGGCAGCGGTGAAGAGCAGGAGAAATGCGGCGAGGAGGGGCAGAACCTTGAGTGAGCGCATACAAAGGGAGAGGAAGAAAAAGGAGACTACTTTACATTATTAGCAAAAATTGTCAATCTCTCATTTTGACTCCAAAACGCTCATAAGTCCATTTTTCCAGCACCTTTGCCAGACAGGGAGCTCACCCCCGAGGAGTGTTTTTCCGCCGCGTTCGAGGCGAAGACTTGGCTCCGCCCTGGTTTGTCCGAGCGGAATCAATGGAAGGCCGTGGGCTTTCGCGGTTTTGAGAATGTCGTTCTCTTTGAGAGGATCCACTTCGATGATGAAGCCCGGAGTCTGACTGAAGAGGAGAGTATCCGTCCGGAGATCGGACTGGAGTCGATCGAGATCAATCGTTGCGCCGATGGAGCCTCCCTCTTTTCGGACAGGCAATGTCATTTCAAAGAGGGCGAGCAGGAGTCCGCCGTCACTGATGTCGTGACTTGCGAGGAGGAGAGATTTTTCTGCGGTCTCGGAGAGGAAGCGAATGGCGTTTGTGAGCATCGCGAAGTCCGGTTCCGGGACACGGGATCCGAGGAACGCGTCTCTCGTTGCATTTGTCAGCTCCTCAAGAACCTGATAGTAGAGAGAACCGCCGCATTCATCTCTGCGCTGTCCGATGAGATATAATTTCGATCCCGGTTTTTTGAACCGCGCATTCACGGCCTTGCGTCCGTCCTTGAGGACTCCGATTGCTGAGACGATCGCGGTTGGATCGATGGCTGATCCGTCCGGAAGAGAGTTGTAGAGACTTACGTTGCCGGAGATAATGGGCACCGGCTCCGATTCGAACGTCATCGCCTTCGCCGCATCGGCGATCCCCCGGACACCATCTTCCAGAGCTCCGAGATGTGAGGGGATCTCTGGATTGCCGTAATTGAGGCAGTCCGTGAGCGCGCGCGGAACGGCGCCCACCGCCGCGACATTGCACATCGCTTCCACGGCGGCGTTTCTTCCCTGCGCGTACGCCGAGATTCGTCCGTACCGACCGTTGCCGTCGCCCGCGAATGCAATGCCTGCAAAACGGTCTCCTTCCTTGAGATTCCATCCCGGATGCACGCCGTCCAGGGCGTAACTCGCAAGATCCCTGAGCGGCAGAAGAACACCAGCGTCCGCTTCCCCCGCTTCGATCCAGGAATTGCCGATGACGGTTTTATCGTAGTGGCGGATGAACGGATCCTTACTGGCGCCATTCGGATGCGTGAGCATCGCGAGAGCGATCGAGGCGATATCTGTCCGGAGCTTCACCGGAGCTTCGACATGGACAGAGGATCCCTCGCACGTGATGCGCGGTTCCGCGCTTGTCGATTCCGTACGAGCCGTCGGCCTCGCGTATTGGAGTCCGCTTGTGATATCGACCGCCTTCGCTTCGCAGACGATCTCTCCATTGTAGGTGAGACGGTAGATGCCGGATCCGTTGACCTTCCCGATGACTGAAGCACGGGCGTTCTCCATGACGCCCGGCAGATCCCATGTGTCATTGTAGTGCTTCAAAATTTCTGCAGTCAGATCGGGATGAACGATCCAGCAAAACCGTTCCTGCGTTTCTGCGCAGCCGATGACTTCCGGCGGCAATCCCGGAGCCGACACATGCACCTTCGTAAGCTCTATGTCCGCGCCGAAACCCAGGTCCGCGACCTGCTCGACGCTGGAGCAGACGACGCCGCCCGCTCCGAGATCTTTGAAGCTCACCTTGTCCATTTTCTTTTCCCGAACGAGTCGGTCGAAGAGAGCGTAGGTGGACGCAAGGAGATGTCTTTCGAGGAACGGATTCGGCTCCTGCACCGCGCCGGTGTTCTGCTCTTTCTTTTCTTCCTCGAGCGTCGCGCTGGCGAATGCGGCGCCGCCAAATCCGCTCCGGTCGGTCGGCTTTCCCACGATCATGATGTCATAGCCTTCCCTGGCCGCTTCTTTTGGGACGAAGCTGTGGATGATTTCATCCTCCCGGACGATGCCGAGCGCCACGGCGTTCACGAGACAATTTTGGTTGTAGGACGCGTCGAAAACGGTATCTCCTCCCACGTTCGGAATCCCGAGCGGGTTTCCGTAGCCCGCGATGCCGCGCGCCACTTCTTTTGCGATGGTTCTGGATTCCCTCGTCTGCAGATCTCCCAGACGCAGCAGATCCATCACGCCGATCACGCGCGCTCCCATGCAGACGACGTCTCTGACCGTGCCGCCGACGCCGGTCGCGGCCCCTTCGAAGGGGACGATCTGCGAAGGGTGATTGTGCGATTCGTGGCTGATGACGAGCCCCCAGCGTTTGCCCTTAGGACTGTCGGTGATCGCGATGATGCCGCTGTCTTCCCTGGGCCCCAGGATCACATGCCTGCCGCTCGTCGGAAACGTTTTCAAAAATCTCCGTGAGGATTTGTAGCTGCAGTGTTCGCTCCCCTGGATGCCCCAGATGACCGCTTCGACCACGGTCGGCGGCCGGCCCAGCATGTCCTCGATCTTCCGCGCTTCCGCAACCGTCAGCCCGATCTTGTAGCGCCTGAGTGCTTCTTTCACTTCCACATCGGACATGGATTTAAACGGGAGAGAAGCCGTTTTGGATGTTGGAATGACAGGCATGGAAGGAGCTACAGTATGAGCAAAATGTCAGAACCTGTCGATGGATAGCATGATCGAAACCACAAACAATAATCAATGAACGAACATCTATGATCATTGGTACTTCGTTCTTGTTTGTTGTTTGTCCATTTTGCTCATTTGCCGAAATAAAAAGAAGGGAGCACTACGGGCATGGGGCCCAGTTCGGTAATCCGCCCCCAAAACCGGGTAGTGCTCCCCTGCATGTGCAAACCTTTTTCCTGCCCGGTCTGCTCATGACTAGCATCAATGGTTCAGTGTCAATAATTATTTCAGCAGGTGACTTACATTGCCGCGGCCGGTACTTCAAAGAATGAAAAAGGAGGGGGATGACCATGAGAATCGAAGCTTCGAATCTCACTGAGGCTTTTCAAGCCGGTCTCATCCCCCTCGAGACGGAGTACATTTCATCGCCGGTAGAATGATGGACATCAACAAGCATCATTCTTGCCGCTAGACGTCCGGCTTTCGTGCCGCCGGAACGCGCAATGATAGGACTCCGCTCTGGGGCCGTAACCGGCGAACCGATCGAAGAGAGTACGTCATACTCTCACGGCGTCCAAGGATGCGGTAATGCTTGGATACAGTTATTTTCCAATATTCATTTCACTATTGCAAGTCTTTCGATAACGCAGAAAGAGCGTTCAAAAATCCCTTCTGCTACTCTTTGCTCCAATGAAAATTTCGTTGGCGATCTTCAAACAAGATCGGATCTTCGGCGGAGCGCTCGTTCTTGCGCTCACGCAATTCGGCGCGTCGCTTGCGGGCCTGATCCGCGACAGGGCGTTGACGAGCGCCTTCCCGCGCCTTTCGGTCGTCGACGTGTACATCGCGTCCTTCCGGCCCAGCGACCTTCTCTTTCAGGTGACGATCATGGCGGGTTTTTCGGTGGCGCTCGTGCCACTCCTTGTGCGCTACAAGGCGGAGCGAAAACCCCGCCAGATGTCCGACCTCCTCTCCGGGGTCACGGGGGCCGCGGCGCTTCTTTTCGGATTGATTGCGCTTATCCTGGCCATATTCTTTCCGTATGTCGCTCCGTACCTGACGGATTTCGAAGGCGGCGCCCTGAAGCTCTATGTCGATTTCGGACGGATCGCGCTCCTCACGAATTTCCTCTTCGTCTTCGGGAATGCGTTCGGCCAGTACCTGATCACCGTCCAGCGCTACTGGATCTACGGTCTCACGCCCATTCTCTATACCCTCGGAACAATCCTCGGCACCGTCTTTCTAACGCCGGTGTACGGCGCCTACGGTCCGATGCTGGGAACGCTTCTCGGCTCCATCGTCTACGTCGTTCTCCGTTTCATCGCATTGCTCCGTTCCAGCTATACGTTCCATTTCTCTCTGTGGCATCCGGATATTCAGGAATTGGGCTGGCTGATGCTTCCGCGGATGCTGGCCTTGGGCGCCCTTCAGCTGGAATTGCTGTTCTTCGACAAGATCGCCTCGGGCCTCGGCAGTGGCGCCGTCACGATCAACGCCTACGCGCGCAATTTCCAGTCCGTGGTCATCGGCATCGCAGGGATCGCCCTCGCGCAGTCGGCATTTTCGCTTCTCTCGCAAGCTGCGGCGAAGAAGGAAGGAAGGCGCTTTCGGCTGTACCTCAAAAAAGGAACGCTGATTTTACTCCTCATTACGATCCCGGGGAGCATCGCCCTGTACTTTCTTGCATCCATTGCCGCGGACCTCGTGAATATCGAGCATGAGCTTGCGCTCTTCACGCTCTGTCTCGGAATTTATGCCATCAGCATTCCCTTTGAGAGCTTGAACCACCTGCTCCTGCGCGCGTATTACGCGGTGAAAGATACACTGGTACCGGCGGGCATCAGCGCCGCGAACGGTATTCTCGCGATAGCGGTCTCCCTGGCGCTGGCACCCCGTTTCGGCGTCATCAGTCTTGCGATGGGATTCACAGCCGGGCAGATCCTGCAATTGGTCGGGCTTGCGATCCTGCTGCCGAGAAGTACGCGGTCATTGCGCTAATAGAAAGAATCCCACTTCGGAACTCTCTTTTTGAGAGTGGATTACTATTTTCATATCTTAAGATGTGAGAGAGAACGGGACCGCTGCACCAATATATCGATATATTGGTATGGAATTCCTGCGGGGGATTCAGTGAAGAATTTCAAATGATTGCATGCCTTTTTCTTCCGCATGCTTCGATGCGACCGATTCTACCTGTGCTGCGGGCGGCCCTTTCTTGCACCATTTTTGAAACTGTTTCAGTGCTTCTTCGGATCCTTCTGCATGGATCAGAACCGATGTATCCGGACAGTTTTCCACCCAACCAGTTATCCCGAGCGCGTCCGCTTTTGCTTTGGCATGGGCGCGGAAAAAGACTCCCTGGACTTTGCCGAGGATGAGAAAACGTCTGGCAGGCATTGTCTTTATTGTAGCGACTCCAGCAAGGTCTTGAGTTTTTTGCTCTTCGGGAATTCATGCAGCGCATACTGAATGGCCAGGCGGACTGCCCGGCGTTCCGGGTAATGTTCTTTTGCATCCGGATACAGATTTCCTAAATCATAACAAGCCTGAAGCGCCTCATCCTCGGCGGCCATTTCATTTCTGGCATCTGCATGCGTACTGAATCTCGGTATGAGAGTCGCAATACGATAATTAAATTCTTGACGGCGTTCCTTCAGGCTCGCTCCCTGCTCCACGTGAGGAGGCAAAAGAGGGCGCCTCGAAGCGGTTTCCCCTGAACGGAGTCCGCTCTTTTTCATTTTTTCTTGACCTGGGTAAAGTCCAGTTCGACCGGCGTCTCGCGATCGAAGATGAGGACCAAGACCGTGAGTTTTCCTTTGTTCACGTCCACGCTCTGGACGGAGCCGTCATAATTCTTGAACGGTCCGTCGATGATGACGACGAGGTCGCCCACCTGGAAGTCGCTCTTGAACTTGGCTTCCTGTTCGCCGACTCTGCGTTCGATCACGCCGTATTCCTCGGGCGTCACGGGGACCGGAATATTGCCGGAGCCGACGAAGCCGGTGACGTTCGGGGTGTTCCGGACCACGTACCAGCTTTCATCCGTGACGATCATGTCGACGAGGACGTAGCCCGGGAAGAGCTTTCGCTCCTCTTCCACCGGTTCGCCCTTCTTGAAGACAAGCTGTTTCTCCTTCGGCACCTGGACGCTGAAAATGTAATCGTGCATGCCGAGCGATTCGACGCGCTGCTCGAGGGATTGCTTCACGCTGTCTTCGTAGCCGGAGTAGGTATGGAGGACGTACCAGTTACGCCCTGCGCGGGGATCCTGTTTTCCCATAGTTTACGCGAACGTGAGAAGGAAGCTGAGTATTTCAGAGAGGAGAAAATCGATGAATCCGAAGACCGCCGAACTTGCAGCGGTGAACGCGAGGACGATGACGGAGAGGCGGACAGCCTGCTGACGCGTGGGCCAGCGCACATGCCTGAGCTCCTCCAGCGATTCGTTGATGTAATTCGAAATTCCCTGCATCGCGGTGTTTGAAAAAAGCCCTTTCGGGGCACATCTTTAGTATAGAGGCATTCTTGTGTGAAGCAATAGCAAAATTCTGTTATGGCTTAAAGTCCCGAAGAAACAAAAAAGCAAAGAAAACAGGCAATCATCAAATCATCGATGTTCGAACATTGGATTGCTGGGTTTTTGAAGCATTTCTTTGTTGTTTGTTCTTCGGTACTTCTACAATCCGTACTCCGGTGGTTCCAAAGCATGAATCTTCGTAATGGGGAGGGCCACAAACCAGACGCGTCCCTTGATGTCTTTCTCCGGCACATAGGGAGTCGGCTTAGTGCTGTCTGCAACGAAACTGCGTGAATCCAGACTTCCCTGGCGGTTGTCGCCGAGGAGGAAAAAATGACCCTCCGGAACCTCGTAGGTAACCTCCGCAATATTCCCGCTGCTCGGGGGGTGACTGTAGGTATGTCCTTCGTTCCGGTCATTGAGATAGGGATCTTCCTCGAGCTGTGTCTCCTCTTTCGAGCCGGATTTTGTCAGATACACATTGCCACCGCGGATGGAAATACGATCGCCGGGAAGGCCTATGATCCGCTTCACGTAGTACTTTTCCTGATCGCTCGGCGGCCGGAAAACGACGACATCGCCGCGGTCGGGGTCGCCTAGGATGTAGGCCAATTTATTGATGATGATGTACTGCTTGTCCTCGAGCGTATCGACCATGGAATTGCCTTCCACCTGGAACGGGGAGACGAGGAATGTCCGGATGCCCGCCACGATCGCAACGATCACGACGATATTGAAGACGACATCGATGATGTGGAACAGAAGGCCGTGGGAACGTACTTTCATCCCGTGTATTGTAGCAATTTTTGAGTGTTTGTACAGATCCAACGTGAGAAGACTTGGGAGAAGGAGAGGCGAGAGACGCCTCTTCTTCGTAGCTACTCATTGCGTATCTTACGGGCTGCGTCTTTGAAACCAGTAGCAGCATCCTGCTCCCCCGAGCATGCAGATGGCACATGCTGCCAGAAGCGCTGCAATTTTCATCAGCTCCAGCATGTAGAACGCTGTTATAGCAAGAGCCAATGTGCCGCAAACGGGAAAGGCGTAAAAGCATACTTGCACGAACGGGCGTGGTATCCATAATCCTATCCGGGCACATGTGGGAATCGCGATGACGAGCAGCAGCGTTCCCCAGAGAAAGAGCGGTACGAATCCGTTGAGATACATAGAACACCTCACTTTCTACGTTTTACGTGTATCAAAAGCATGGTATGACAGCAGTGAATGAGCAGTAAATGCATCTTAATACAATAAATTATTTTTGTCCAGTGCGATCATGGTGATCCTACCACGATGGAACCTCTGACAGTACACTTCCTCCGATGCTCGACAGATTTCTCTTTTCAAAGCACCTCGACAAAGACGAACACGTCATGTCGATCGTCCATAAGCACTGGCTCATCGGACTCACGTTTTTGTTCTGGCCGTCGGTATCATTCCTCCTGTCCTGGATCACGCTGGCGCTCGTCTATTCGACGACGGTTCTCCTGCTCCTCGTCGCATGCTGGAGTACCTGGTCGCTCGTGTGGTGGTTGCGGGGTTTCTTCGATTACTACCTCGATACGTGGATTCTCACCGACCAGGGCATTATTGATCTCGAGTGGCGCGGTTGGTTCCACCGTCAGTCCGCGCGCATTCTCTACAGCGATATCCAGGGCGTGAGCTACGAGATCCAGGGGGTACTCGGGACTTTGCTTGGCTTCGGGACGGTCAGCATCGAAAAGATTTCAACGGGATCCTTGATCTCCCTCCCGCACGTTCCCCAGCCGCGCAGAGTGGAGGGGATGATCCTCAAAAATATGGAAACGTATCTGCATAGCAAGAATATGAAGGACGCCCGTCATGTCCAGGAGCTGCTTTCCGGACTCGTCGCGGGACAGGTGCAGCTCAAAGACGTCCTTCCCGGGAAGGACGAAGAATGACGTAATCGAGTAAACGAACAAACCAGCAAACGAGCAAACAACTCATCGAGCAATCGTTTGTTATTCACGCTACACTCTTTCCCATAAAACCATCTCTCATCATTGCCTGTCTCGGCAATCCCGGGAGCTCCTACGAGCGCACGAGGCACAACATCGGCTTTCAGGCGGTGGATGCTCTCGCGAAGGAATTTTCCGGCGGCGACTTTGAGGAAAAACAGAAATTCAGCGCCCTCATTTCCGAAGGTCGCATCATTACCGCTCCGATTCTCTTTGTGAAGCCGCTTACGTACATGAATCGCTCGGGTGAGGCGCTGCGGAAAATCGTCGATTTTTACAAGCTCGATCCCAAGTCGCAACTCCTCGTTCTCTGCGACGATGTCGATCTTCCGCTCGGCGAAGTCCGCGTCCGGATGAAGGGCGGCCCCGGCACGCATAACGGACTCAAGTCCATTGTGGAAATCTTCGGCGAAGATTTCCCGCGGATCCGCATCGGTCTCGGCGCACATCCTTCCGGCGACGCACTCTCGGCGTGGGTCCTCAGCATTCCGTCGCCAGCGGATCAAAAAATCATTTCCAAGGCACTCCGGGAATTGCCGGAGCTGGTGCGGCGAACGGTGCTCGGGAGCAGCGCCATGTGAAGAGCCTCGAAACGATCGAGGAGATCGCGCATGGCCGCGTATGTTCCACCCTTAAAGAAGAGCATGGTAGGGGAGGAACGTTCCTCCCCTACAAGTTTTGTTCTCTGTCTCAGAAGAAGAACCTGCGGCCCATAAATCCTCCGCCGGCGATGCCGATACTGAGGATCGTCGTCCAGATGATGAACGGAAGAGCACTGGCACCGGAACTGTCACTGTCATTGCCACTCACATCGCGGACGTTCGGCGAACCGAGTTTTCCGAGGAAGCGGCTCATGCCTGTCTGCGGCAGGATCTCGAGGACGCGGACTTCGTAGCTGTCGCCGGCCTGGCTGATGCCCCGGCCCTTAACCGTCACGTTATTGTGGAACACCTGACCATGACGGCCGTTGATCCTTGCTGTGTAGGTGAAGGTGCGCGTTTCATTGCCGGAGAGCGTGTCGAGTTCCCAGCGGATCGTGCGACCGTTGTTCTGCCCGCCGGAGCTGATGTTGCTGACCGAGAAGTCGCTCGTCGCAGGATAGGTGTCTTCGATGACCACGTCGCGGATGGATGTGTTCCTTTGGTTCTCGACCGTGATGGTGTAGGTGACCGTATCGTTCGGTTGCACTTCCGTACGGTTGGCCTGTTTGTCGACCGTGATGCGCGCATCGCCGCCCGTGACAGCCTCGCCGCTGACGCTGGTTAGCTCGGTGTCTTCCTCGTTGCCCGCTCTGGCGCGAAAGCGGAGCGTGTCGCCGTCATCAGCGTCCGTGTCGACGCGGACATGGACCGTGAAGGTGCGGGAGGAGTTCGAAGGAATCGTGACGTTGTCCCACTCGACCTCATCGTCATCGCGTCGGCGGCCGCTGTCGGATGCGGATACGAAGGTCGTGTTGTTGTCCAGGAAGCCGCGGACGTCCGTTCGAACTGTTCTATTACGGCTGTTCCGGACGCGGATGATGTAGGAGAAGGTGTCGCCCTGTTCGACCGGGTCCTCCGAGTCACGGACGTCGATGGTCAGGTCATCATTGTCGTCATCGTCATCATCATCGTCCTCACCACGAACGCGCGTGGATTCAAAGTCTTCCCTGTTCAGCGCGAATGCGCGGGAATTCAAAATGTCGCCGTCATCGACGTCGCTCCGGACGCGGACGTCTGTTGTGAGCGTCAGAGTGCCGTTTGCCGGAATAGTCTGATTGGTCCAGGTCACGGTATTGCCGTTCGAAAAGCCGCCTTGGCTTGCCGACCGGAATTCCGTGTCGCTATCCAGGATCTGCGTGACCGTGAAGCCCGTCACGGACGTTGACCGGAGGTTCGTGAGGCGGATGGTATAGCTGAAAGTGTCCCTCTCTTCGACGGGATCCCTGGAATCCGTGAGGTCGATCGTGATGTCCGTGCCTGTCGTTTGGACGGTCGTGATGTCCTGAGCGGTTGCGGAGTCGACGAAGGCGTTATTCACAATGTTTGTGCCGTTCTGAGCGGCGCTTCGGACCTGCGCCTGGAGCGTTACAGTCTTCGTGCCGTTCCCGGGAACTGTCAGATTGGACCACGTGACGAGCTGACTGTTCACAGAGATTCCCCCGTCGGAGGCGGAGATGAAGCTGAGGTCGCTTGGGAGCGTATCCGTGAGGGTGACGTTCGAAGCCGTCTGCGACGAAAGGTTTGTGACCGTCAAGGAGTAGGTCAGGATTTCGCCAGGCTGAGCGGACGTGCGGTTATCGGTCTTCGTGAGGGAAAAGCCTGTTTGAGAAGACACGACCGTCGTGTCCGTTGCCGAAGGACCGTCCTGGATGGTGGCCAGGTTCGCGATCACCGCTCCGTTCGTCACGGTGCTCTTGACCGTGGCCGTGAGCGTGAGGGTTTTCGATTGTCCCGGTTGAATGGTCAGGCCCGGCCAGATGACGAGTCCGGACGCGTTCGTACCGCCGTCGCTGGCGGAGACGAAGGTGAGCTCCGTGGGAAGCGCATCACGCACGACGATGTTTTGACCGACTATTCCGGAGACGTCCGTAACAATGATCTGGTACGTCAGCGTAGCCCCGGGCGTCGTTTGCGTCTGATTGTCGGTCTTCGTGATCGTGAGGGCCGGCACCGGGCACTCCACTTCCGTGGGCTGCGTCGTGCTCTCGTTATTGAACGGGTTGATGTCTTTCACGGATGTTGCCACGGTCGCTTTATTCGTAAACTTTGTCTGGCACTGTGTGGTGAGCGGCACCTGCATGGCGATCGTGATGGTTTTCAGGGCATTGACGTTGACCGTGCCGAGGCTGCACGTCACGGTCGTACCGTTCAGGGCGCACGTGCTGTCCGAGAAGGTTTGGACGTACTGGAGCCCCTGTGGAACCGTATCGATGACCTGGACGTTCTCCGCGGCACTGGCGCCGAGGTTCGCCACAGCGACGTTGTAGAGAATCAGATCGCCCTGGTCGACGAATGCTGGGCTCACTTTGACGATTTGGAGATCGGTGTCGCGCTCGTCGTTATCAACGCTGCCGTCGCAACCAAGATCCAACGGGAAGTCTATTTTTCCATCATTGTCATTGTCGATGCCGTCAGAGCATTGGGGGGCAGCGGAGCTGGAACTCGAGCTGGAAGAGCTGCTGGAACTCGAGCTAGAGGAGCTCGAGGAGCTTGATGAAATCGAGGAGCTGGAAGCGCATAGAACGGTGACCGGAACCGGCTGGCTCAAGTCATTCAAGGCGTTACTGTCGTTCGCGGCGTGCACATTGGCGCGGTTGTCGAGCGCGACAGCGCAGACCGCGGTCGGTTGCACGACGGCGACGATCAAGAACGCGCGGGACGTGTTCGGGTTCAAGACGAAATTATCGCACTGAACGTTGCTGCTGATAGCGGCATGGCAGAGAGGATCCGATCCAACGGACGTAAACGTGAGTCCTGCCGGCAGGAGATCTTCGACGGCTGCGCTCACCGACGCTGCGGGGCCGACGTTCGACACGATGATACGGTAGGTGCCCGAACCCCCCACGCTTACGGTGCTCGCGCTGATACGTTCTTTGGTGACCGCAAGATCGCTGAAGTCCGGCGGACAGAAGACTGTGACGGGCGGCGCTGCGCCAAAGTTATTGCCCGTGCTCGGGTCGTTACTGGTACTGACGCTTGCCTGGTTCAGGATCGTCCCATTGCATGCGGCATTGGCCGAGACCGTGAAGCTTAAGAGGATATCCTGGACACCGGGAGCCATGGAGCCGAGTGCGCAGACGACGTTTCCGCCTTGTTGTGTGCAGGAGCCATGCGAGGTCGAAGGATTGAACGTCAGATGTGACGGAATGGGGTCTGTGATGAGAATGTTATTCGCTGCGGACGGTCCGCCGTTCGTGAGTGTCAGGACGTAGCGCAGGGATCCGCCGGGGGAAACCAGGGTCACACCGCTGAAGACGCGTTTCAGGAGGCTCACATCGGCCGTTCCCGTCGAGCTCGAGGAACTGCTGGACGGCGTCGAGGAGGAGCTCGAGGAACTGGAGGAAGCGCAGGTGATCAGTGTCGAGACCGTTGCGGAGTTATTGCTGGGGTTCGGATCGCCCTGCGGAGTCTGGGTCACGACAACGTGGAATTGCACCAGGGTATTGCAGAGGTGTGCCGCGTAGGCCTTGGCGACGCCGAGGACCTTTTCGAGCAGGTTTTGTTCGGACTGAGCCACTTGGAGCGACCGGAGGACGATCGTGAATGTCTTCGACTCATTCAGGCGCAGGGTGATGTTGTCGCACGTGAGGCCCGCTGCCGAGAGGCTGCAGTTTGCGCTGGAACCCTGTGGCGAGAAGGTGTAGCCCACGGGCAGGAAGCCGCGGAAGGAGATCGGAGACGAAGCACCATCGGGCCCGAGGTTCGTGACCGTCACCTTGTAGTTGAGGTTGGAGCCCTCCGGGACCGACAGCGGGAATTCCGTGATGGCGATGGCGATATCGGTCGGCCCGTCGCTTTCGTTATTGTCCGTGGGGTTGATGCATCCTGCATCCGCGGGGAAGTCGATGCTGCCGTCACCGTCGTTATCGACGCCGTCACTGCACTGCGGTTTCGGCGGGCATGTGAGAGAGCTCGTGAAATCCGAGAAGTTATTGAGCGAATTCGGATCCGTTGTACCAATGTTCGTCACGTGCGATCGGTTCGTAAGCGGACGCGGCGAACACGTCGCGCCCGGCAGAACCGTTGCGAGGAAGCGGATGCTCGAATCCGAACCATTCGTCATGAGCGAACGCGTGCAGACGATGTTATTTTGGTCACT
>JBBTTQ010000043.1:0-1960 GCA_038064175.1 Patescibacteria group bacterium | reverse complement strand
CCTGGCTCTTGCAGGTCGTGTACCGGTGATGGTGTCGGATGAGAATGGGCCGATACGGCCAGGAGATCTCCTGACGACTTCTTCGACGCCGGGCGTGGCGATGAAGGCGACAAAAGCAGGTCCGATCATTGGCAAAGCACTCAGCGCCTACAACGGGACATGCATAGGCATGGTGACCATCTTTGTCCAGAACCAGAGCAGCATGGGTTTGCCTGGAAACTAACAGTCTTTGCATCCTTCCTCCTCTCTGTGTTACACCGCTCTGTCTTCCTCACTCTCGGCACCCTCTGCGGACTTATTATTCCTCTTCTGCAAGCTCATGCTCAGGATTTCAAGGATGTGCCCCCTGCGCATCCTGCGTTCACTGCTATCGAAGATCTTCAGATGAGGGGTATTCTCTCTGGCTATCCCGATGGTACCTTCAAACCTGAAAAGAACGTGGCAAGGAGTGAGGCAGTGAAGATGATCATGGCCCCTCTCTTGGCTGGAAAGGATGTATCTCAGCACTCTTCCTCGCCATATACCGATGTGCCGAAGGGGATCTGGTACTTGCCCTATACCGAGGAGGCACGAATGAGAGGAGTCATCGACGGTCCTCCGCAGAAGACTACCTTCCAGGGTGAGCGCACGGTTCTCAAAGCAGAGTTCATCAAGATGCTTCTGAAGGCAAATTCTATCGATCTCGGATTCCTGCAAGATGTGCATGATCCGTTTGCAATAGATGTTCAGCCAAGCGATTGGCACGCTTCTTTCATGGCATACAGCGTAGCATCTTCGATGCTTTCTCCTTCGTCGGACTGGGAACTGCAACCCGGGCACGAACTGACCCGTGCGGACGCGGCGGTGTTGCTCTCAACTTTCTTCCAGTATCGTGAGGGGAAGCGCACCCAAGCGCTACTTTCCGCCGCTGATCGAGAGATGACTTCCGTGCTTCAATCGTTCGAGGCAAAGAACTCACGAGTCGCTTTGTATGCGGCGACAACGGGTCTCCTTGAAGCGAAAGGCGCAGAGCAGTCACGTCCGGAAACCCTCACGAATGGCGTCGTGCAGCTTGGAGAAGCGTTTCTTGACCTCGCAAAAGGTAATATCGCAGGCTCGGTTGGACAATATGCGCAGTCAGCAGCCTTGGCAGGTGAAGCATGGGGAAAAGCAGGAAAGGCCACTGAGGCGAGCGCCACACTCGCTCCCATCGGACAGAAGGTGCAGGACATTGCACATACCATGGCGGAGAGTGCGCGGGGGCATTGAAGTATGAGCAGGGTCCTAGGCAATTTCGCAGTATTGACATACTGCGACTTATAAAGGCTCTTAACTAGAAAATCAGCTTCCTCGTTTGATTCTCGGATTGGTTTTTGCTCTGCTCTGACGCTCCTTTCTGAAAGCCATCACTTCAATCTCTGTAAAGATTTTCCCTGCTGATGTGCGTATGGGGTGGAGTTTCCCCTGACGGATGAACTCGACGATACGCTGTCGTGAGACACCAAGTGCCTCCATAACGTCCCCCATGCCCATGATTTTTGGTTGTTGAGCCATAGAAAAACCTAATTGTAATTTATGAGATAGCCTAATCTGCCGCTTGTGGATGCGGTAGTTTCATATATGACACTTGCAATTATGCAATGTACCATCTATGATCAAACACACTTCCCTCACTTCATGCCAGAGACAAAACAGTGCCCGTTTTGTGCAGAGTCGATCAATAAGAACGCAATCAAGTGCAAACACTGCGGTAAGCGCCTTGATGCAGAAGCCAACTCCGTAAATACGGCATCCAGTGACAACACTGTTCGTCGCCTTCCTTACATCAAGGCTCTCCCGATGGCCGTCCTTTCCTCTGTCACGATATTTGGAGCTGGCTTCGCGCTCTGTCTCACGGGTATCGGCGCGATCGCTGGGATTCCGATGCTAGTGTAGTGTCTCCAAAATAGCCTTACAACGATCTACTTTTTTGATGATCTCA
>JBBTTQ010000042.1:0-5285 GCA_038064175.1 Patescibacteria group bacterium | reverse complement strand
CACCGAAATGCACCTCCTGCAGGGCCTCTCCGCGCACTACGGCCGCCGCTCCATCCTTTCCTTCGGACTCCTCCCGCCGGGCAAGAGCAAACGCGTGATGTTGAGCCAGCTCCTCCACCGGCTTCGTAAACGCGGCCGCGAAACCGAAGAACACATCCGTGATCGCCTGAAGAATGCGGAAAAAGACCTCGCCTTCTTCACCGAACGCAGGGACCTCTTCGATCACCTCCTTGTGAACGAGGATCTCCCCTCCGTCATCGCGAGTATGAAGGAGAAGGTGCCAGGATTGTCGGGGGCGTAAAAAAAATGGCTCACGGAAGGGCAAAAACATCGGAGGCTGCTATGCATCAGGTAGGATGGCCGTCAAGAACAGATCACACGATGCCGAGCACATTTCTGGTATAATGATCAGATTTGTCGAACCTGAAAATTCTCCGCCGGCTCAGGAATGCTGAAACACTCGTTCTCACGGCGCTCGTCATGGGCGGACTCACAGGATATTCCCTGGCGCAGGTGATGGGATCGGGAGCAACGACGGGATCAGGTACGGTCATCGGTGAACCTCCGGCTCTCACCCCGGAAAAGAAAGAGGCCCTGGAAGCGCGCGAACAGAGGAAGAACAGAATCCAGGCGCTCAAACAGCAATTACTGAAAGCAAAGAAAGAAAAAATAGAGGAAACATACGAAAAGGAACGAGTCGCCGAAGCGACGAAACGCGCGGATCACGCGGCAGAGTGCGCGCTGGAACTGCGTCGCGCAAACCGCGACACGAAGCTCCCGACGGCGCTGCGCTGTTTCCGCGGTTCCCTCGCGGCCAATCGCGAGTTTTTGCGCTCGCTGAAAAACTTTCTCTACGGAGTCCCCGGCGTTTCCGAGGAAACAAAACTTTTCGTCTTACAGCCGATAGATGATCTCGCAGATGCGCTCGGAGCCGGAATCGACGGTATTGATACCGACGTCTTCGTAACGATCGATGACCTCGTGGAAGCCCGCAAGAATCTTGCCGAGCGCTATCGGATGCCGCTCTCTGCCGCCCTTGCGACGATGCGCGCGGAGAAGCTTGCACATTCACTGGATCCCCTCATCGAACGGGTCGCTACTCTCCGCGACCTGGAAGAAGCCGCTGGAAATGATCACCAGTGGAACGAAGTCATTACCTGTTTTGAAGATATGCAGAGTGCGTTGCTCGCGCCGGAACAGAAAACCTTTTCCATGAAAGAGGCCGGAGAATTGCTTTCGCCCTGTCTCGAAAAACTCGATGCCGAAGAGGGGGCATTCATAGGACGCCCGCAGATTATCGGCGAGGGAAGTTCCACGACGTCTTCAGCCGTGACACAGACCCCAACAATGTCTTCTTCTCAGGATGGAACCCTGTCCGCAGCAGATTCCTCCGTTTCACCCAGACGCAGGTGGTACGCTCCTAAGGATAATGAATAGGTGTGCTTGGGAAAGGAACCGATACGATCTATACTTTCCTCATGGATCCTATTTCTTTGGAAGGGCACGGCGGTGACGACGATGACGATGTGAAGCAGCCACAGGAGGACGGGAAGGGCGGACCCGCTGCCGGCGACTACAATCTCGGCGAAGAGATCGGCGAACGCATCGGCGAAGGGCATGATCCCGTCGAGGATCCCTTCAGCTCATAATTGTTTCTGGCTTCAACGATTTTGAAATGATTTTTATCGTCTCCTCTTATACCAATTTGCAATAATGATGACACTCATACCGCGAAGCATTCGTCCATTAAACAGGCAAAACAGGCTCACGGTTCGTGGTGTTTAGAATGCGAAGTGGTATTACAAACGAGAATGGCGCGCGGGTAAGCAACCCGCGCTGGATTCCATAAGGTACATCCAACGCACGATGCCTTCGTGCGCGTTGAAGGTATCTGTTCATATGATATCATATTGTCACTTTTCGGCAGGAGAGGCTACTGGCCGCCCACCGCTTCAAGATTACTTCGCCGGCGCCGATGTCCTCGAGGGTCCGATACTCTCCCGCTTCGAACCTTCCCGCGCCTGACGGAGCATTTCCAGTCTGGAATCGAGCGTCTTCGGAAGAACGTTGCGCGCGGATTTAATGCGGACGAGATCATTCAAAATGCCCGTGCGCGGCGCACTCCTGAGCTTGCGACCTGCGAGCGACGTGCAGAGATCGTAGAAACCTGCGACGTAATTTTTGAGGCTTTCCGGGCAGTATCCGGCGCGCTCGTAGCGGCGGAGGAGCGCCCGATCCTCTTTGGAAATGGTCTCATTTGCCAGCACGGCTGTGGTTGCATCCTTTACCGCTGCCTTGGGAGACGCCGCGTGGACGGCTTCCTCGAGAGTCGCGCGACCGAAGTAGAAATCCACCGTCGTCTGATTGTTCACGTCCGGCTTCGGAAGATCCTTCTCCCCATCCTTCAATCTCTCGCGGTACATCTCCATCGCCTCGTAATAGTCATGTCTCTTGTTTTGAACTTCCTGATGATACTGTCTGGCAATTTCCATGACATCAGGCACTCCCGCTTCAAACTTCGTCCCGTCATCATGCTGCGATCGGAACAGCGCCTCGGTCGTGAGAGGAATCGCGACGAAGCCGACGAGGAGCGCAAGGCAGAGGGACACGAGTCCATGGACATTCGTTTTGATGTTCATATGTGTATGGGAAATACATAGTTATTATACCAAATTTCCTATTTTAGCGCAATCCCACAGCTTTTCGTACTTTCTCCATGGTTTTAGAGGCTTCCTCAGAGGCTTTCCTGGCGCCTTCCCGAAGAATGTCGTCCACGGCGCCGGACTTCGCCTGGAGCTCGGCACGCTTTTTCCGCATCGGCCCGAAGTATTCGAGATACGTTTCGAAGAGCCGCTTCTTCGCATCGCCATAGGAAAGTCCATTTTTGTATTCGTCCGCCAGCTTCTTCGCCTCCGCCGCCGAAAGGAACAGACGATGAATCTGATAGATGATGCAGTTCTCCGGATCTTTGGGGTCCGTCGCTCCTTTGGAATCGGTCTTGATACCCATGATCGCCTTTTTGATCACCGATTCCTCTCCGAAAATGGGAATGGTATTCCCGTAGCTCTTGCTCATTTTCTGTCCGTCCGTGCCGGGCACGACAGATACTTCCTTGCCAATGAGCGGTTCCGGCAGCGTGAATGTCTCGCCGTATGCTGCATTGAACTTCACCGCTATATCCCGTGCAATCTCGACATGCTGCTTCTGATCTTTGCCGACCGGTACTGTGTCGGCATTGTACAGAAGAATGTCCGCAGCCATCAGAACGGGATAGGTAAAAAGCCCTACGGAAGCCGAAATCCCCTTCTCCACTTTTTCCTTGTAACTCACTGCGCGCTCCAAAAGTCCCATGGGCGAGACGGTGGAGAGGATCCAGAGCAGTTCCGCGTGCGCAGGGACGTCGGATTGATAGAAGAGAATCGCCTTCGCAGGATCAAAACCGCATGCGAGGAGATCGAGCACCGCTTCCCTCCTGTTCCTGCGTAATTCGTCCGCATCGTGAACGGTCGTGAGCGCATGGAGATCGACCACGAAATAGAAATTCATGTCTGCCTTTCCCTGCCGCTCGATATTCGGCTTGATGGAGCCGAAATAATTCCCGAGATGCAGCTGTCCCGAGGGTTGTATTCCGGAGAGAACGCGCATGAGCGCAAGTGTAGCAGAAATCTGTAGGGGAGGAACGTTCCTCCCCTACAGATTTTTTAATTTCGTGAGAACCTCCTGAAACGCATTCGGCAGCGGCGCTTCGATCACGAGCTTCTGGCTTGTAAAAGGATGGATGAAGGAAATTCTCCGCGCATGGAGGAAGAATTTCCGGTAACGGAACGCGCGCGAGAATGCCGCATTGGCCTTTTCGTTGCCGTACGCTTCATCGAGGATCAGCGGATGTCCTGTTCCAGCGAAATGCCGCCGGATCTGATGGTGTCTGCCTTTCGTGATCGCCGCTTCGATGTAGGAAACTGTTTCAAATTGCTGGAGCACCCTGTAGCGCGTTGCCGCGGGCACAAGATCGCCGCCCGCGTGCGCCGGAAGCGGCTTTGCAATGGTTCCCTCGCGCGGTTTCATCGTCCCGGTCACGAGCGACGCATACGTCTTTTCGATGACGGGCCCCGATGTTCTGCCATCCCCCTTCATGGGAGCCAATGCTTCGAGTCCTCTCTTTGTCCGCGCAAAGAGCACGACACCGGAGGTTTCGAAGTCGAGCCGATGCACCGCCCGGAGTCCCGGATACTCCTTCTTCAAAAAATCGAGAAGAGGCAATTTGCCGACCGGGCCCTTCCCGCGCACGACGAGCTCGCCGCTCAGTTTGTGGACGGCGAGGAAATCCTCATCCTGGTACAGAATTCTTTTCGGATCAAGAGACATCGATAATAGTATAGTCCGGATAACTGTCTCGCGTTGTTTTCACGTCATCCAAATCGTCGCCAAATATTTCCAGAAGTTCACGATCAATGGTTCCGAAATGTTTTCGTATATGGCCGACGATTTCGAGCGCCATTTTCCAATCGCCGCTATCCAGGGCCTCAAAAGCTCTTGCGGTCAGATCGTCGAGACCCCGTTCATTGGCGCTGAGAGACTCCGACATAGAAAGCGGAAAGAAGGCATGATCGTAGCGATTGCTTGTTGAAAATCAAGAAATTTGTAAAGGGGATATCCCTCCTCTACTGTAGTATTAGCGCGAAATAGAAATGGCCTGCCCCTGCTCCGCCTGCGGCGCGGAAACAGTCACCCTGCCTGCGGCAGTCCTGAAAATCGTATACAGGGTGCCCGTGCCGGTTGCCTGCGGGTCACCAGGAATTGCAACAAGATAGTTCGGCATCAGGACCGAAAGATCAATGCCACCGGTGCAAACCGCGCCCGTTCCACAGATCTCTTTTTCCGTTGACAGGATAGAGGGGGGCAACCGGTTTTCCTCCACGGCATATTGATGGACGGCATTCAGAATCGTCTGCACCTCCACCTGTCGCTCGGCATTCCTGGCATCCCCCAGCTGCTTTGTCGGATGAATGGCTTGAATCGTAATCGCGACGAGCACGGAAATAATCCCGATGACAAGGAGGAGTTCGATCAACGTAAAACCTTGACGGACGAAGGAACGCATGCACTCACTATACCAGAAGCATTCGAGCATCACAGACCCAGCAGCACCGCGGCGATCCACGGGAACGCCACCGTCACGTCGCTCTGGATGATCTGGTAGTAACTCGTGGTCGACAGTTTATTCCACGTGATCTTCTCCTTGCCGCCGGCACCCGAGTAAGAGCCGTACGACATCGGGGAAGAAC
>JBBTTQ010000041.1:0-9354 GCA_038064175.1 Patescibacteria group bacterium | reverse complement strand
AGATCATCAAAAAAGTAGATCGTTGTAAGGCTATTTTGGAGACACTACACTAGCACGGGACGCAAGAGCGCGTCTGAACATAGTGTATGCTGCTGAGCCCATGCAGAAATACCAGTCCTTCGCCTTAGAGTCCTTCGGATTCGAAGTTGACACCGGCATGATCTCCCTCCGGTACAGCCTGGATGACGCCCTCTTCTTCGAGGAGACGCTCAAAATTCCGCTTCCTTCTCCTTCGCGTTCCTTCGATCGATTCATCCTCGACCGGGCGCTCTTTGCTTTACATATCATCGCCGGCGTCAGTTATTGGAAAACGTGCATTCCAAAAAAGATGGAAGTAAAAAGTGGTCCTCTCAGCCGGAACGAAGCGCATTTCTTTCATGACGCGTATGAGAAAGGCATGGGAGAATTTTTCTTTAAGAACGACATCGACTTTCGAGGGCTCATCCATTTCCCGAGTCATTCATCCAACACCCCACAGTCGACTGTAAGCCATAAGCTAAAAACTAAAAACTCCCGCGTCCTCGTCCCGATCGGCGGCGGCAAGGACAGCCTCGTCACGGTGAAACTCCTCCAGCAAGCGGGCTTCGACGTGACGCTCCTCAGGATGGGCGGTCACCCGATCATCCATGAAACTGTTCGCATGCTCGGACTCCCCTGCCTCACCCTGGAACGCAGGCTCGATCCTCTCCTCTTCAGGCTGAATGCGGAAGGCGCATGGAACGGACACATTCCGATCTCCGCGTACCTCTCCTTCGCATCCCTCATCACGGCCATCATCCACGATTTCGATGCCGTCATTCTCAGCAACGAGAGGAGCGCCAGTATCGGAAACGTGACGTTCAAAGGAATGGAGATCAACCACCAGTGGAGCAAGAGTCTGGAATTCGAGAGTATGCTTCAGGGGTACGAGCGCGAATCCATCGGAAGCGGCGTTTCGATCTTCAGTCTCCTCCGGCCCCTGAGCGAGCTCTCCATCGTGAAAATCTTTACGGAGCAATGTTCCGAATTTCTTCCCATAGCAACGAGCTGCAATCGAAATTGGAAAATTTCTCAAGGAAAGCGTGCCGGTCGCCGTCCCCTCTCCCCCCCTCTGGGGGGGAGGGAGAGGGTGAGGGGGGAATCGCGCTGGTGTTCTAAGTGCCCCAAATGCGCCTTTGTCTTCAGTCTGTATGCGGCGTTCCTTTCTCCCGGGAAAGTGGAAGCAATCTTCGGGAAAAACCTCTACGCTGACCGTTCGCTCCTGCCGCTCTACCGGGAACTGCTCTGACTTGAGCGAACAAAGCCCTTCGAATGCGTCGGCACACCGGAGGAAACCGCAGCGGCATTCCTACTCGCGCGAAAGCGCGGCGATTTCAAAAGCACTGCGGCAATGGAGATGTTCGGGAAGGAAGCGCTGCCCGCCATCAAGAATCCTGAGGTGACCATCAAAGAAGTCCTGACACCTGTGACCGAGCATCTCATCCCCGAAGAATTTCTCTCCGCGATGCCCAAATCCTAATCCAGGCCCTAGCCCTTCCGCATGCGCATCAAAGACCTCAACGGCAAAACGATCTGCATTCTCGGCTTCGGGCGCGAAGGACGTGCCACCGCAAAGGCTCTGAAGGAGCGCGTTCCCAAAGCCCGGATCACCATCGCTGACAAAAATGCATCGGCAGCGTCCGACGATCCGCATCACAAACTTCAAACAGGTCCGGGGTGGCTCCAGAATCTGGAAGCGTTTGACGTGATTATCAAATCCCCCGGCATCCCGCCGCTTCCGGAATTCAAACCTGTCGCAAAAAAAATCACCAATGCCACCCAGATTTTTTTGGATACGATCGAAGGCTCCGGAACGATCACGATCGGCGTCACGGGATCGAAAGGGAAGAGCACGACCGCGTCCCTCATCGCAGAAATCCTGAAAGCGGGAGGAAAGACCATGCATCTCGTCGGCAATATCGGAAAGCCGGTGCTCGATTCCCTCTCTTCTGCGAAGGAAGGAACGTATTTCGTCGTGGAGCTCAGCAGTTACCAATTGATGGACATGACTCGAAGCCCGGAGATCGCCGTCATCACGAGCGTGTTTCCGGAACATCTGGATTATCACGGCTCGTTCGAAGCCTACAAGGAAGCGAAGGGAAATATCACGCGCTTTCAGAAGAAAGGAGACGTGGTTTTTTACAATGCGCTCTCCCCCGAGGCCAAGGTGATGGCGAAGCTGAGCAAGGGCAAGAAAGTGAAATTCGACTGGGGGGAGGCACCCCTCCGGATTGAGGAAACGAAGCTCCTCGGCATGCATAACCTAAACAACATGGCGGCAGCCGTCAAAGTGGGACTGCACGCAAAAATTCCGAAAGCGGTGATCCTAAACGTCCTCCGCGAGTTTGAGGGACTCCCCCACCGTCTGCAATTCATCGGCAACCACCACGGCATCGAATGGGTGGATGACGCGATTTCGACGACGCCGGAATCCACAATCGCCGCTCTCGAGGCCCTCGGAGATCGCATCATGACGATCATCCTCGGTGGCCAGGACAGGGGCAATGATTTTTCGGAGCTCGGTAAAAAACTCCTCTCGTCCAAGATTGAACACATCATTCTCTTCCCCGAGAGCGGCCGGCGGATCCGGCAAGCCGTCAATCAGGAGACAAACAGACTGATCTTCCACGAAGCCGCCACGATGGAGGAGGCCGTGGCCATCGCAAACAAGGTCACCCCGCAAGGGAAAATCTGCCTGCTCTCCACAGCATCACCCAGCTACAACATGTTTAGGAATTTCGAAGAAAAGGGGGAGAAATTTCTCCAGTGCATCAAGGCAATGTAATAAGACTCAGCCTGGGCGAAGCCGGCTACCCCGTTCCCATCACTTTGGAATTCATTCCAAAGGATGGGAACCCGCCTTCACCTTCGCCGGCCGGAGCACTTTCCCATGCAACGCATATCCCTCCTCGAACACTTCGATCACTTTTCCTTCCTCCCCGGGTCCCGTCGTCAGCACTTCGTGTTTCGCTGCGTCCACTGGCGTTCCGAGGGATTCCATCTTCCGGAGACCCATGTCGTGTAACTGCCTCATGAGATCCTGCTCGATCGCAGACACTCCCCTCACCCATTCATTCGTTTTGAGTTCCGCGGGGAGGTGCTGAAACGCGCGCTGGAAGTTGTCGATGGTCGGCAGAAGTTTCAAGAGCAGTGCTTCCGATGCGAATTTCCGAAACTCCTCGCCGCTCTTCTCCATCCGCGCTTTCGCATTCTGCAGATCCGCCTGAGCCCGACCCGCAAGATCCGTGAGTTTCTTCACCTGCTCGGCGAGCTCCGCGATTTTGCCCTCCAATGCCGGCGCCTTCGGATCCTGCCTTGCGCCGGACGATCCCTTCCCTTGACCATCTGCCGACCCTTTTGCGGCTGTTGTCATTCAGAGACATGCTATGAAAAATGCCCAAAGGAATCAATCGCTTCTGCCTTTATCCATCATTCCGAGACTGCAAGCAACGTTCCTACAGCATCTAAGCAACAACGAAGATTTCTGCTATACTATCAACATGAAGCGATGGTTCCTCCTTGTCCTGATCTCCAATGCGAGCCTTGGATTCCTGGGATCCACGGATCCTGTCCTGGCCGCGGCGATGGAAGAAATCCCCATGTCGTTTGCCGCTCCGGATTCCTGCGCCGTCGAACATCGCACCGGCTATGTTGAAAACGAGGCTCCGCATGGATGCCCCGAAGCGCAGTGCATTCTTGATCCGGAGGTGCAGAGGAGCGAACCGTGTGCGTTGTCATTCGTACGCGCTCCTCTCTGGCTCACCAAAATCATGCATGCGTCCGCGCCGACTCCCCTGCGCCTTTCGAACGCGATCGCGGGGTCGTCGTCCTTTGCCATTCCCTGGACCCCCATGGTGATCCTGCGCGTATGAAATGACGGTATTTTTATCCGTCATTTCTTTCCGCACTCCCTATGGCAACGAAGAAATCATCAAATACGCGCAGGCGCCAGGTCTTCTCCGTACGCGGAATGACCTGCCGCAGTTGCGAGATCATGATCGAACGGAAACTGCGATTGATTCCGGGCGTCACGGAAGTTCGCGTCAGTGAGAGAAGAGGCGAAGCGGAACTGTTCAGTCGGCCGGATACTCCGGCGCCCACATGGAACGCCGTCGCGGCGGCATTGGAAGGCACCCCTTACACGGCAACCCTTGGCGCAAACCATCCCATTCATGAGCGAACCCATGAAACCACCCGTGGCGGAAACCGTTGGTTCGAGGTGGGCGGCGCCCTCGTCCTCCTCATCGCTCTCTCTCAAATCCTGAAAGCCGTCGGTCTGTTTCCGATCCGCACATCCGTGGAGGGCGCCGTAGGTCTGAGCGCGATCTTCATCGTAGGGCTCACGGCAGCCGCTTCGACTTGCCTGGCTGTCGTCGGAGGACTCCTCCTCTCGGTCTCGGCCAAGTGGTGCGAGGCGTTCCACCCAACCACGCGATGGGAAAAGTTCCAGCCGCTCCTCATGTTCAACACGGGACGGCTCATCGGCTATTTTCTCCTCGGCGGCCTCATCGGATCGCTCGGAACCATCATTGGGCTCTCCACGCGCGGCACGGGCATACTCACCATTCTCATTGCGATCGTGATGATCGTCATGGGTCTGAATATCCTGAAAATTCTCCCCAAGCACTATTGCTCCCTGCCGCTCCCACACTCATTTTCGCGAAAAATCCAGGATCTGTCGGAATCGAAAAATCCGTTCGTGCCCGGGATCCTCGGCGCACTCACGTTCTTCCTCCCCTGCGGATTCACGCAATCCATGCAACTGCTGGCGCTTGCCTCGGGAAGCTTCCTCTCAGGCGGGATGATCATGTTCGTCTTTGCCTTGGGAACGCTCCCCGCGCTCCTCGGCATCAGCGTCATAAGCTCCATGGCCGAAGGAAAATTCGCGCGTTTCTTCCTGACATTCTCGGGCGCGCTGGTCCTCACGCTCGGCGCGTGGAATCTTCAGAGCGGACTCCTTCTGACAGGCGTCGACGCACGTGGCTGGTTCCAATCACCCGCGAGCATTGCTACGGGCACATCGAATAACGCCGTGACCGTCAATCCGCAGGGTCAGCAGATCATCAGCATGTATGTGACGGATCAGGGATACCAGCCGGATTCTTTCGTCATCGACGCGGGACGCCCGACGTGGATCTACGCCGTGGCCCCGAACGGCGTCTTCGGTTGCGCCAGCACTCTCACGGTACCGGCATTCAATCTTGCCACCCCCGTGAAGCGGGGGGAAAACTGGCTGGGTCCGATAGGAAATCCTGAAAACGATTTCGTCGTGACGTGTTCCATGGGCATGTTCCACGCCAATGTCCGGGTCCGCTCCTCCTAACCCGCCTGAGGAACCTCTGAATAATCTGCGGAATGAATTCCGCATTCTACGCGACGGATAGCCGGCGATTTAAATCGCCGGCTACCGTTTTTAATCCAGCGGCGAAACGCAAGGCACCGCTGGATCCGCGATGCAGTTCTCAACGGGCGGCTTCCCCCGCTCTGGGCAGGTCTTTGAATAGAGACATGCGTCTTCGGTTATGTCCGAAAGTTGCTGATCGATCTCGGAATCATCACTCGTATCCGTTATAAGAATTTGATCGAGATCATCGAACACATATTCCAAGAGATCTGCTCCGGGCCGAGGCTGAATCTCCGTCCCATTCACAAACAGCCGCAGACACGCTTGCTCCATAGAGCCACTCGCTTTGAGGGTTACAGGATCGATGCATGGCGCGCCCGAACTGATATCGTTCACTGCTTCAATACCGATGCTGCGCAGGAATTCCCTGAGCGACAGTCCCGGCTTATGCCGATGAATCACATGTCCGTTCCCGTCATGCAAATGCAGATAGGGATGATGCTTGTGCCCATGCACTTCGTGATTGTCATCAGTTTCTTCTCCTTCAGATTCCGACATGAACTCCGGACCGGAGAAACCGAGTTTCTCACCGTCCATCCACACCGCGAAGTCCGCATGCGTGTGATTGGGATCCGGATTTATGGGAGGCTCATAGGTGACATACGCGACAATGCCGAGGGACGCCATGGCTGCGAGAACAAAGTGGTTTACGATGCGCATGGAAGAATGATTGGGAGACCAATGAAACCAAAGAAACCGAGGAGCAGTTGCATTCCTTGGCATCATTGGTTTTCTTGGTGACAAGGTCTCCTACTCCGTAATCACGAGCGTCCCCTTCATTTCCTTGTGGCCTTCTCCGCACGGGATCATGCAACGGAATTCGTACGTCCCCGGTTTGTCCGTCGGAATGCTGACACTGGCAACCTGTCCGGGCGCGAGCGCTTGATTGATGCCGAGCCCCGGAACCGCGAAGCTGTGGGTTCCTGCAATATCCGTCAGTTTGACTGTGAGCTTCTCCCCCTTCCTGACCGTCATCGTGGCCGGAGAAAAGGACCAGTTATCAACGGAGACGGAGATCGTGCGTGCCTGTGCCTGCATCGGAAAGGAGGAATTGGCGACGCTTGCGGCAGCGGAGGAGGAAACGCCGTTCATCGCGGAACGCGCTTGCGACGTGGCTGAGCTGCTCCCTCTAGAGGAAACGGCCAGGCTCGATTTGCTACTTTCATCCGGAAGATTGTTCTTCACATTTGAAACAGGATTGCAGGCTGCAAGAAGTGCTGCGCCGATGAGAGAAAGAGAAAACGTGTGCTTCATAGGGGAAAAAGGATGCAAAAAGAGCGACGTATTGTAGGCTGATCGCATGTCGGAACGCAATGCGCTCGGGAGACTGCTTCTCATCGCCTCCCTGGCGATCATTTTTGGCTTCTTCGGCATCAATAAGTTCATGCATCCCCTCGTCTGGATCGGCTGGATCCCGCCGTGGACGGATGGCCTCCTCGGAATTTCCAAGGATGTGTGGCTCCGGATCGTCGGGTTCATGGAGATTCTGATAGCGTTCCTTCTCGTCGTTCCCATCCGCAGGCTTCGCCAGATGGGTGCAGGCTTGGCCATCCTTGAACTCCTCGGAATTTTAAGCCAAGTCGGCTTCAACGACATCGGAGCACGCGATTTCGGGCTCCTCATAAACGCACTGGCGCTGCTGGCGTTGTTATAAACAGTGCGTGAAAATTTTCCTCCTCCATCAGACAATTCTCGATTTTTTCCGTTGGCGTTGGCCTCATTGACTCAAAACAGCATCGCACATACCATGAGAACATCTATGAAAGTTGTCATCCTCTGCGGCGGGCAGGGTACGCGGCTTCGAGAGGAAAGTGAGTTTCGTCCCAAGCCACTCGTGGATATAGGGGGGCGCCCCATCCTGTGGCACATCATGAAACTCTTCGCGCACCACGGCCTGCACGATTTCATTCTCTGTCTCGGTTATAAGAGCCAGATGATCAAAGAATACTTCCTCAACTACGAGGCAATGAATAGCGATTTTACGATCCAATTAGGCTCCAAGCACGGACTCACCTACCACGGCACCCATGCGGAGCAGAATTTTCAAGTGACGCTCGCAGAGACCGGCACAGACGCCCTCACCGGCGCCCGCATCAAGCGGATCGAGCATCACCTTCGGAAGGAGCCCTTCCTGGTGACGTACGGCGATGGCGTGAGCAACGTGGACATTGGGAAACTCCTCGCATTCCACCGCTCGCATGGGAAGCTCGTGACGGTGACGACCGTCCGCCCTTCTTCGCGCTTCGGCATTCTGGAACTGGGGGAAAACGGCCGCGTGGCTACCTTTGCCGAGAAGCCACAGACGGACGGCTGGGCGAGCGCCGGGTTCTTCGTCTGTGAGCAGGGAGTGCTTGATTATCTTGCTGATCAGGACGACTGCGCGTTCGAGCAGGAACCGATGCGTCGCCTCGCCCGGGACGGAGAGTTGATGGCCTACAGGCACGACGGGTTCTTCTTCGCGATGGATACGTACCGCGAGTTTCTCTTCTTGAACGATTTGTGGAAGAAAGGAAAAGCTCCCTGGGCGGTGTGGCAGAACCAAGGGACGCAGGCCATGAAATCGCCCGCTCCGTCTTCGCACAGGTTCTCTCCGGTCGTATGACCGCCGTGCACGCACCCTTCTGGCGCGATCGCCCAACGCTCGTCACGGGCGCAAGCGGGCTTTTGGGAAGCTGGCTCGTCGACCGCCTCGTCGAAGCCGGGGCAAACGTGGTCTCTATTATCCGTGATTGGGTTCCGGATTCCCCGCTGCTGCGGGAACCGATAAACGGCCGCATGGTGCTGGCACGCGGGGACGTCTGCGATCAAGCATGCGTCGAGCGCGTGCTCGGCGAGTATGAAATCGACACCGTGTTCCATCTCGCGGCACAGACAATTGTAGGCGTTGCCAATCGAAACCCCATTGGAACATTCGAATCAAATATCCGTGGCACATGGACGGTGCTGGAAGCGTGCCGTCGCAGTCCGCTGGTACAGCAAATCGTCGTCGCATCCTCGGACAAGGCATACGGGGATCAGGAACGACTGCCCTACACTGAAGAAACCCCGCTCGCCGGTCGCCATCCGTACGACGTCAGCAAATCCTGCGCGGATCTTCTCGCTCAGGCCTACGCACACACCTACGGATCGCCCGTTCTCATCACGCGATGCGGAAACTTCTATGGAGGCGGCGACTTCAACTGGAATCGTATCGTTCCCGGCGCCATCCGCTCCGTGCTGCGCGGGGAAGCTCCCGTCATCCGTTCAGACGGCAAAAGCATTCGCGATTATTTCTACGTCGAGGACGGAGCGGCCGCCTACATGCTGCTTGCGGAAGCACTGGCGAAACGCCGCGAACTTTCAGGGCAGTCGTTCAATTTCAGCAATGAACTTCAGATGACGGTTCTCGATCTGGTCGGACGCATCCTTGCGCACCTGCACAGTGATCTTCGGCCCGTGATTCAAAACACCGCCCCGCATGAGATCCGGCATCAGTACCTGAGCGCAAAAAAAGCGCGCGATATGCTCGGCTGGAAACCCCTCTTTGATCTTGATCAAGGCTTGAAGCAGACGATAGAGTGGTATCGCCATTCCCTTGCAGATGCCAAAAAATCCCAAGGAACTCCGTGAAACCATCCGCGACCTGGTCGAGGAGTATCACGATATCGTCTTCCGATCTCGCCCGTTTGTCCCGGGCGTGACGCCGGTTCCGGTCGCAGGAAGAGTCTTCGATGCGACTGATATCCAGATGCTCGTCGACTCCGGCCTGGATTTCTGGCTCACGACGGGCCGATTCGCCGCGACATTCAAGAGGGAATTTTCGAAGTTCATGGGAGTGCGACATGCACTCCTCACGAATTCAGGCTCATCCGCGAACTTTCTCGCACTATCGGCGCTGACCTCGAAAACACTCGTGGAGAAGTGTCTGAAACCGGGCGACGAGATCATCACGG
>JBBTTQ010000040.1:0-9595 GCA_038064175.1 Patescibacteria group bacterium | reverse complement strand
TTGCGAGTTTCGAGGTTCAGCTCCGACACCGCTCGGTGAACAAGCGCGAGTGACTGAACCGTGCCTGTATACTGTTCGCATGGCAAAGGTTCACCCGATCATCTTCCTGGGAACTTCCGCATTCGCTGTCCCTTCCCTCCGGGCACTTGCGGGCGACCCTTCGTTTAAGATCGATCTCGTCATCACACAACCGGATCGTCCGGCTGGAAGAGGAAAGAAAATGACACCTTCGCCGATCAAAATGCTTGCAAAGGACCTGGGATTGCCGATCGCACAACCCGAAAGCATCAACGAATGGCGGCAACCAGCAACCAGCAACCAGCAACCAGCAACGTTCCGTCCGGATTTTCTCGTCGTCGTCTCCTACGGCCAGATCCTTCCGCTAGCAATCCTTAACGCACCTGTGATTGCCCCCGTCAACGTCCACGCATCGCTCCTCCCAAGATGGCGAGGAGCTTCTCCCATCCAGCACGCGATCCTCGCAGGGGACAAAGAAACGGGCGTCACGGTCCAGCGCATGGTGAAGGAGCTGGATGCAGGACCCATCCTGGCACAGGAGAAAACCGCTATCGATGGCCGTACAACAGCTCCTCACCTCCATGATCGTTTGGCTACAATGGGAGCCGATCTTCTGACGCGCACGCTGAATGCCCCCCTGTCGCCAGTGGAACAGGATGAAATAAACATCACATTCTGCAAAAAATTGACGCGCGAGGACGGAAAGGCGGACCCGGCATCGATGGCTGCGGAGGAAATCGACCGACGTGTCCGCGCTCTCAATCCCTGGCCGGGGGTAACGGCCGATGTGAACGGTCAGACGTTCAAAATCCTTGCAGCAGAGCTCACCGCGACGAAGGATTCCTTTCCGTTGCCCTGCGCCAAAGACACTGTCCTGCATCTCGTCTCGGTTCAGATGCCGGGAGGTAAACCGATTTCAGGCGCCGAGTGGGCACGGAGAAAAGTGCGCGGATAGCAGGTGGGGGTGAAAATAAATTCCTCAACGCGCATACTGTTTGCATGCGCCGACGCATCGCTCTTCTCCTTTGCACAGCAACGTTCATTGTTCCATTTGGGACAAACGCGCAGATGGGCTACGACATCGACGGCGACGCCCTGAGCGACAAGGAAGAGGATATCAACGGCAACGGAGCCGTGGACAGCGGCGAAACGGACTGGCGCAATGCGGATACGGATGACGGGGGCGAAGCGGACGGAAGCGAATACCGGGCAAACAGAAATCCCTGGGAGAAGACGGATGATCTGACGTACGACCGGGACGGCGACGGACTCACAAATGGCCAAGAGATGCTAAAAAACACGGATCCCAAAAACGCCGACACGGACGGAGACGGCGTCGTGGACGGACTCGATCCGTTCCCTCTGGAACGCGCGTTCACGCGTGATCAGGATCAAGACGCCATGCCTGACGAATGGGAGGAAGAACATAAGCTCTCTCCTGAAACGAAAAATGATGCGCTGCAGGACAGCGACGAGGACGGCCTCACGAATGCCGAAGAATTTTTCGAAGGCACAAATCCCCTGGAGAAAGATACGGATCTGGACGGCGTCGAAGACAAAGAAGAACTGGCGGAGGGCACGAACCCCGAGGAGAGCGCGTGCCTGCACTACGGTCGGGAACCAAGATCCCTTTCCGACATGTCCGGACACTGGGCGGAACCGTTCGTGACGGTCCTCAGCCGCACGCTCATTCTCCCGACCCTCGAGCCCATTGTGAAAGGATACGCACAAGAAGAGGGAGATCCTCTGTTCCTTCCAAACAGACTGATCTCCCGCTATGAGCTCCTCAAGATCGCGCTGCTCGGTAGCTGCATCAAGCTCGAGACCGACGTCGCCGCGCTCTCTTCCTTCACATTCAGCGACGTGTCCCCAATTTCCCGTCCGCGGGAAAGCGCCGATCGCGCCTTCCTGCGCAAAGTCATTTACACGGCGGCAGGGATCGGCATCGTGCGCGGCTACAGTGATGACACGTTTCGCCCCGACCAACCGGTGACCCGTGCGGAAGCGCTCAAGATGATGCTCCTGGCGTCGCGTCTGGAGACATCACCGGAAACTCTGGATGTTCCGTTTACGGATATCGACGCTGCGGCCTGGTACGCGCCTCTGATCGAACAGGCGCTCTACCATGACCTCATCGAAGGCTACGAGGACTTGACCTTCCGGCCAGACTACCCGATCACGCGCGCGGAAGCCGCGAAGATCGTGCACCACATCATGATCAGTAATCCGCATGTGAATGGGTATGTGATCCCACATGACGAAGGACAATAAGGGCACAAAAGGCAAGAAGGGCAAAATTGCCCTCTTTGCCTTTCCTGCTACTCTTCTCTGCCTTTTGTGCCCTTCGTCACAGTTTCGTCTTCATCTCCTGCAACGCCGCGATGAATTGATCGAGATCTTCGACGTCGAACATGATGGTCGTCTTTTGTCCGCCACGGGATTTCTCGGAAATCTTGAAAAACTTGCCGTTCCCGGACTCCTTGAGGTCGACATAGAAGGTGCGCTGGCGCGCATGGATGGTGACACTGTGGACATCCTGGGCAAATCGGCCAGAAGCCGAACCCTGTGCGCGTGGCGCCGGTCTCGGAGGGGCTGCACCGACATCGTCTTCACCGACGCCGCTGCCCGTAAGTTCTGACATGTGATCGAACATAGAAAGATGGGAAAGAAGAGAAAACTCTCTTAAAGGCGGAGTCGAGCCATGTTCTCATCCACCTCGATGGAGTTCTTCCTCGGAAAGACATTGAGAACATCATTATCTTACCACACTCTTGCGAACTTCAAAGAGTTCCCGATATCATCGCTCACTATTTCTGTGTAGGGGATTTCGACGGGCGGAGGAGGATTGGCGCGCCGGCGCTTTTGGCACCACCTTTTGTCACCGGACAAAAGGTGGCAGATGGCCATCATCCAACGGGCGGGAACAAAATCTCCGGCTCCCCCACCTTCTTCCAGTCCACCATGCCGCCCCACTGCTTCGTCTCTATCGTAATCGCAAAATCCTTTTTCAACATGTCTTTTGCGCACGGAACGTTGAGCTGCGTGGAGATTTTTTGAACAGTCTCGGGCATGAACGGAAGCAGCATGAGCGAAACATGACGCAAATACTCCGCAAAGCCACTCAGGACCTTCATCCTGTAGGCAGGATCGTCCTTCACTTTCCAGGGTGCAGAATCATTCAATCCTGCATTCATGAGTCGTATCCATTCCATACAAAGCTTCACTGCATCGTGCAAACGAAATGCCTCCATGTGAGATTCATATTCTTTCCATTTTTCTGCCACCTGTTCGGCGTCGCTCGATTCGGGATCGACACGCAAATTCTCCGTTTCTTTTTTTAGCATCACAAGAACACGATTTAAGAGATTGCCCAAGTTATTCCGGAGCATGGCATCGTACAATTCTCCGAACCTCTTCCACGAAAAATCACCGTCGTTGCCGACCGGAATCTCATGGCTCAGATAGAAACGCAGCGCATCGACGCCGTACTTGTCGATGACGTCCTGCGGAACAACCACGTTGCCAAGCGATTTACTCATTTTTTCGCCTTCGCTTGTGAGGAAACCGTGAATCAGGAGCCGATCCGGCGTACGGATACCGGCGTTTTTGAGCATCGCCGGCCAGATGAGCGCATGGAAGCGCGCGATGTCCTTGCCAATCACATGCGTCACCTCGGCTTCATCCCAGTATTTCTTCATCTCTTTTCCCAGCCCGGAAATGTAGTTCGTCAGCGCGTCGCACCAGACGTACATGGTTTGCTCCTCGTCCCCGGGCACGGGGATGCCCCACGATAGGCTCTCCCTGGGACGGGAGAATGACACGTCTTCCAAGCCCTGTTCAAGAAGGGAGAACGTCTCGGGCGCTCTGAACTCCGGAATAATCTTGTAGGAAGTCTGGAGGAGTTTTTTGAGCCACGCAGCTTCACGCTTAAGGAGGAAAAACCAGTTTTCCTCCTTCACTTTCTCAGGAGCCTTTTGATGGATGGGACACTTGCCATCCACGAGTTCCTTCTGCGTGATGAATCGCTCGCAACCGCTGCAGTAGAGACCCGCGTACGTCCGCTTCTCGAGCGCGCCGGCTTTCTCCAGCTTCTTCCAGAGCTCGATCACGGTCGGCCAGTGATGATTCTGATCAGACGTGCGGATGAACCGGTCCGCGGATATCTGAAGACGTTCATAGAGCTCCCGAAAGAGCGGAACGTTCCTGTCAACGAGTTCCTGCGGCGTGATTCCTTCCTTCTCCGCCGTCTGCTGGATCTTGATGCCATGCTCATCCGTGCCGATCTGAAATCGAACGTCGTCCCCTCTCAGGCGAAACCATCGGACGCAGACATCCGCGAGAACCTTCTCCATCACATGCCCCATATGCGGAGGGGCATTGGGATAGTCGATGGCGGTGGTAATATATTGACGCTTGGGCTTTCGCATGCGAAAAGTTTAGCCCGTTTGGCGGCGAGCAGCCAGCGAATGCGGTGAGCAAAAAAGGAGCTTTTCACGTCGCCGCCAGGTTCACGAGGTAGATGGCGTAGAACACGACGGCATCCGCAACCGTTGCGAGAGCGAGTCCGAGGAGAGCGTACATCGCTACTTTCTTCCCTTCACTGAGTCCTTCTTCATTCCCGCGCGAGATCGTGATCCTGATGCCTGCGTAGACGAGGACCGCGACGGCGGCTCCGCCGATCATGGTCAGGAGAAATCCGATGATCTTGAGACTCACGAGCACGGGCGCATTCACCCCGACGCCGCAGAAGGGAAACACCGTGCACACGGTCGCCCACATGGAACGCACGCCGGGATTCGATGCCCCGACGGTTGGAAGAACCTGAGCGTAAGCGCCCGGAATGGAGAAGCCGAAGAGGATGGAGAGGAGGTGCATCAGAGATTGATCGTGAGAACGCCCCGCACGAGCGCATGGGCGGCATTGACGACCACCGCGCCGGCAATGGACCAGCGAATGATCTGGAGCGAGTTTTTGAGTTCGTCCGGTTTGCCTCCGCCGAGCGTCATCCTGTACCCCGAGAACATGATGACAATGACAAAGACGACGTTGAAGAGCGTGACCATGATGCGCATCACCGCCGGGAAGAGTCCGCCGAAGACGAAATCCCCGGGAATAGTCTGTCCGTAGTTTTCCGTGACCGTGAACGCGACGAGCGCCTGCGAAGCGATGGCGAGCACGAGGCCGAGCAGCGCGTAGATCACGCCCCAACGCGCCGTGCTGACTTTGGACTCGTCGCCGTACGCCAGCACCATCTGCACTCCGGCAATGCCGACGAAGATCACCGCGAGCCCTCCCGCGACGTTCGAAAGCAGACCGATGAGAACCGGCAGCGTACTCGAGAAGAGAACATTCGTGTTTGCCCCTCCGCATCCCGCAAGTCCCGTGCAGACGACGGGAGGAGGAATCTGCGCCAGGGCAGTCACAGGAATGAGGAGAGCCCATAATGAAAAAATGAGGAACCGCATATCAGCAGCCGGGAGCGCCAACCGCTCCTCCTTTGAAGAACGATGGGTTGAGCGTCGTGAGAATCAGGCCTGCAAAAGCGAGCATCAGAAGTCCCAGGAACGCATTCTTGAGCCGGTCGAGCCCCTCCTGACGCTTCGACTGATCCCCCCCCGACAGGATGACCTGCAGTCCTCCGACGAGCGCCATGAGGAGCGCTATGCCCGCGGACGTTCCGATGAGCCACGGCCAGAGCTGATTGAAGTACGTGAAAAACGTTCCGAGCCCCGGTGTTGCCGTGAGTGCCGGACATCCCCCGACGATGGGTTCAAACAACCGGATCCTTGCTGCGGCAGCCAGCGCTGTCGGAATCCCGAAGAGCGCCTGAAACCCCCTTGCAAAAATATGGGTGTACATCAAAGCATTATAGCATACGGAAGCGAAAAGAGCGAGGTTCAGATCACCGGAATGGATCAGGAAAAGTCATCCTTGAAGTAATATTAAAAAATGTTCTTGTATCTTTAGAAGGAGTCCTCCGTCTACAACCGGGCCAGTTTTGCGTCGTGCTTGCTCTGCACCCGCATCGTTGCCTCCAAATCCTTTGGAGCGGGATACGAGAATCGAACTCGCGTCTCAAGCTTGGGAAGCTCGCGTACTACCACTGTACTAATCCCGCACAATTCGTGAGAGACAACCTACGGTTTTCTCTCACGGGCTCTCTTTCCTTTTTGGGGGCGGCTCCAGGCAAGCAAAGCTTGCCTTCGCCGCGAGTCAGAAGGAGCGATATGAACAGCATAATAAAAAACTTGTCGCGAAGACAGGCTTTGCCTGTCTGAAGCAACACTTCTAAGGAAGGGTGGGCCCGTGGAAGGGACACCGTAGGTGGCCATCCCACGCTCTTGTGGAGCGGATGACGGGACTCGAACCCGCGACCTTCGCCTTGGCAAGGCGACGCTCTAGCCAACTGAGCTACATCCGCATCAAGGGAATGGTAGCAAAACGCCCGGAAACCCGAGGTGCCCGTCCACCGTAGCCCAGGGGCGAAGGTGGAAGCTACATCCGCAAAGCCTGAAGATGCTACGAATCTTCGCGAATGGATGCAAGCGCAAAGAAGCCTTGCGAGGACATAGCACGATATCTGTATGCTTTGCCTGTGACCGCTCTCTTTTTCCTGATCCTTACAAGCGCAGAAATCGCCCTCGCCCACGGGGACGGCAGCGAGGAATTTCTGCCTGCGGTGCGCCTGTGTATCCGCATGGAGGAGGTAACCCGCATGGCATGTCTGGAACAGGTGTGTGTCCCGGACAAAGAATGTGCGGAGGGTCTTGTTTCCACGGTGACTACTCTGCGAGGCCCGGAAGATGGAATGGAAATTCTCAAAGCTCTCACAGAAGACGCGCGCTACAGTATCGGCACCACCGGCCATGACCTGGCCCACATCGTCGGCCGGGAAACCGCGAAACACACGGGCACTGGCGGAGAAGTGTTCCTCCGCTGTCCGAATGATTTTCTGTACGGGTGCCAGCACGGATTCTTCGAGGAAATTCTGAAGAAAGAACTTTCGGGAGCGAAGACGGCCGAGAAAATCTGCGAGAGCGCTCCGGGATGGACCCAAAAACAAATATTCTTCTGCTATCACGGCGCCGGGCACGGCATCGTCATGGCGAACGCATACGATCTGAAAAGATCCGTGAAGGCCTGCGCAGCGATCAAAATGGATCTGGGTCAGCATGGATGCTCTCAAGGACTCTTCATGGAACTTGTCGCCGCCGAACTTCGAGGTGAAGGAAAGGAGGGGATTTTCTCGAAGCGGAGCCTGCTTGCCCCCTGCGATATAGAAGATCGCTTTGCGTGGGGGTGCGCCATCAATCTCGCCCCGTATCTCCTCACACGTACAGAGTCTTTCGAGGAAGCCACGGAGCTCTGCCTATCTCTACATAAAACTCTGCGCGGAGCATGCATCGAACACTTCGGTCAGCTCGCAGCTGATCCCCTGTGGCAACCAAGAATGCTTGAACACGCGGGACTGCAGGGCTCGGGGTTGTTCATCGACCAAGCCGCACTGCTCTGTGCTGGAATGCCGAAAGGATATGAGCGGAGCTGCCAGAGCGGTGCCGTAGAGCATCTTATCAACTACAAACGAGCGGATGATGCCGTCGCTTTTTGCAATAAGGTCGATCTCGCATCGCAAGCCTACTGTTTTCAGACCGTCGGGTTTGTTCTCGGCGACGAAGCGGCGCCACCGATCGAGCGTGAACGCCTCTGCGCCTCTGCTCCGGAGGCGTGGGAGAATCTCTGCCTGACATCAAAAAGTTCAGTGAAAATGCCGTGGGAGGTCCCCACAAAAAATTCATGGGCTGACAAATTACGACGTAAAATTTTTTCATTCCTCAGAAATTTGTTTTAACAAGCATGGTGGGTCGGGAGGGATGGCTTGCCAACCGTAGCAGGAGTGCGTTCCCGAAGCTGCCCGCCTCCGCTCGCCTGCGGGCGAGCTACGGTGGGCAACCTCCTGCGGAGGTTGGTGGAGCGCTTTCGAAAAAGTGCCCATGATCGTGGGGTTACGATGAGGGACATCCTTACCCTCTTTCCCATATCTCATCATGGCCACCTCTCTGTTCAAGAAGAACTTTCCTGCGACTGTGAAATTGCAGGAGGCAGCGGACACCGCTGATTCCATCATCGGCCTCGATCTCCACAGCAAGACAACAGCCATCTGCGTCATCAATCCCAAGAAGCCGCACGAGGTGCTCTTCCAGAGGAAACGCATGAAGAACGAAGAGCTTCTGGCGAAGATTCAGGAATTTCCCGGAAAGAAGCTCATTGCCTGCGAGGCTGCCTATGGATGGTTTCCCCTCCGCGATGCCCTTGCGCTCCTGCCGGACGTGACATTCGTCGCTCTCGATGCGCGGAAGACCTCCTCATGGACCGCCGCTTCCGGCGTCAAGACGGACAAGGTGGATGCGGAGGTTCTCTGCCACGTCTGCATGCAGGGCGGCATCCCGAGGCTCGCCGTCCACCAGCCCTCCCGCCATGCCAGGGAGTGCTTCAAGTTGGCGCTCCATTGTGAGCAGCTCGTGCGCCAGAGAACGAGACTTAAGAATCAGATCCGGGCAGTTGAGCGAGAGTACGGCGTCAATCCCTACACGGGAGAAATTCCACAGAGGTCCGACCTCGTGACCCTCATGGAAGCGGATCTCCTCGAAGCGCTCTCCTACACAGAGGAGCGCATCAAACGCGCCGAGGAGTGGATGGTATCCCTGGGAAAGGACGACCCAATCCTTCCGCTCCTTCGGACCATTCCCGGCATCGGCCCCATCAATTCCTTTGCGCTCCGATGGAAGATCGAAATCATCGAACGATTTGAGGACAGCGCTCACCTCGCATCGTACTTCGGTCTTGGCATCCGTGAGTGCCAGAGCGGGGGAATGCGGAGGAAAGGGAAGATCACAAAGACCGGATCCGCACTCGTTAGAAAGCTCCTCGTCCAGGGGGCGCAGGCGATGTGCGCGAAACGACCGGAGAATCTCTCCATCTACTTCCCGTCACTTTCGGGGAAAGGGGATGCGCGCGACCGGAAACACGTGAACAAACTCGTCGTTGCTTTTGCGAGGAAGAACCTGACGTTCATCTACCGGTGCTGGAAGCACGGGGAAGCATTCAACCTTGCAACCTATCAGCAGAAACGTGCGCAGGCGGCGGCAATCGCGAACGCACGTGTGGTTCGCGATTGCCCCGCCATCACTGCTCCTCCACCATGCATGTCCCTCCGCGTCGTTCCAGAAACAGCGGCTGACCTCGAGTTCGAATTTGCCCAACAAGGGCGCGACAAAGTGTGAGGCAGCCGCCATTCCTATGATGGACAGGACGCATGTCCGTGCCCATGGTGGCACAGTTCCCCCTTCGGGGGGAGACCGATGGAAGTTTATCACTCGATTCATTCAGCAACGCACCACCGTGTGTTCCATCCGCCACGCTCTCTTCCATTCTTTTTCTCTCATTCATACTCCGTCAACCCCTTATGTTCCCTTCCTGGAGCCACGATCATGGAAATCCGAACCGATTTTGACGCGGATTGGCGCAGCGGCTGAAAATTCGGGGGGCAGCCGCCGCGCCTGCCGGACGAAGCCTCGGC
>JBBTTQ010000039.1:0-6447 GCA_038064175.1 Patescibacteria group bacterium | reverse complement strand
GCGAAATTTCTGGTGAGCCGCCCCGCATGCGCGGGGCGGCTACCTGAGGAAAAAATGCGGAATTCATTCCGCAATTATGTCGTTATGTATAGCCAGAAAGCTGATTTCCCCCTATCATGATATCAAACTGTATGCGTACATTAATTCTTCTCAAGCCCGACACCGTGAAAAAAGGCATTATCGGCAAAGTGATGACGCGCTTCGAAGAGGCGGGGTTTAGAATCCGCGGAGCAAAGATGATCCGACTCGATCCCAAGCTACTTCGCGAGCATTACGCGCACATTGCGGACAAGCCCTTCTATCCCGAAGTTGAATCCTTCATGAGCTCGGTCCCGGTCATCGCCCTCGTTCTCGAAGGGGATGATGTCGTTTCGAGTATTCGCGACATGCTCGGGGTCACGGACAGCCGCAAAGCGGCTCTCGGAACACTCCGCGCGGAATTCGGCGTGGATCAGATGGTGAATGTCGCACACGCGAGTGACAGCCCGGAGACGGCGGAAAAAGAGGTAGCTAGGTTTTTTAAGAAAGAAGAACTTTTTGATTATTGAAAATTACTGTTCCTTTGTCCCATCCTCCCCGTCCAGCAGCCATTCCTTCGCCGCATCGAGTTGCGGATCGCGTTCTTTTTCAAAATCCTCCGCCGATCGATCCACGATGATATCCGGATGGACGCCCTCCTTTCCCAGGTTCTTCCCTTCCGGTGTGAGCCAGCGGGCGGTCGTCACACGCAAGCTGGATCCTCCGGGGAGATCGACGACTTCCTGCACCGTCCCCTTCCCAAAGCTCTTCATGCCGATGATCGTCGCGCGCTTGTGATCCTGGAGCGCCCCCGCAACGATCTCGGAGGCGCTCGCCGACCCCTGGTTGATGAGAACGACGAGAGGCTTGTCGGGAAAGAGTGGGCGTCCATATGCGTAATGATGCTCCAGACCCGTTCCGCGTCGCTGAACGGAGACGATCTTTCCGCGCGGCAGGAAAAGGGACGCAACATCGACAGCACCCTCCAAATATCCCCCGCCGTTGAAACGGAGATCCACGATGAGACCTCCAACGGGTGTTCTCTGAAATGCTTCCAGGGCTTCTTTGAATTCCTCCACGCTGTTATCGCCGAACTGATTGAGGGCGATGTACCCAAGCGAGCCGCTCTGGGTTTTCAAAACTTCCGACTCCACACTGGGAATGTTAATGTCATCACGAACAATCGTAAGCTGCTTCGGATTCATTTCACTCTCCCGAAGAATCGTCAGGAGCACGGTCGTGCCCTTCTTCCCCCGGATGCGCTGAACGACCTGATTTAAGTTCTCGCCACTGATATCGGTGCCATCGACATGCGTGATAATGTCTTCGGGAAGGAGTCCCGCCTTCTGCGCGGGCGATCCTTTTAGGGGCGCAACGACGACAACCGCGCCATCACGAAACGCCAGCTCCGCACCGATACCCTGGAGTTTTCCTTCGAGCGATTGGCGGAAATCCTTGTTCTGCGAGGGCGTCATGAAGAGCGTATAGGGGTCCCCGACCGCGCGCACCATCCCCTCCACGGCGCCGTAGAGAAGTTCCGTGGGCTTCAGTTCCTCCGGCGCAATGTAGTGCCGGATGAGGAGTCGCCACACACCCCAGAGAAGCGAAATATTCACTTCATTCTCGGGGTCCGTCACGAGCTCACCGCTCCCGACCCCTCCTGTTCCAATCTCCTCCATGTACTCCGCTTCCTCCTGGAGTTGCCTCTGCTCATAGGCCGCCCCCAGCTGCCATCCGAGGACCAGCATCAGGACAGGCAATCCGAAACCAACGAAAATGCGAAAAACCCGGGGCACGAACAAAGGAAGAAAAGCGGGAAATGGAAGATCCCGCAGAGTATAATGAGCATATGCGAACGGAGCCTGCAAAGCCACGAAAAAAGAGGGCGGAGAAAATGCCCTCCGGTGAGGCGAAAACCCTGTTTTCAAAAAACATGCCCGTTTCGGCCATCGTCGCTCTCCTGCCGGAATCGGAACCGGTGCTGGCCGAGTACGGTCTCCACTGTTTCCACTGCCCGGCAAATACCGTAGAAACCCTGGAACAGGGATGCAAAGGCCATGGCTTTACGGATGAGGATATTGATGAATTGATGACGGACATAAACGAACTTTTTCAGTCGAAACCCCGTCGTCCGGAGGAGCTCACGATCACCCTTGATGCCGCCCTCGCCCTCAAAGATGTCCTTCAAAGCGAAGAGGGAGACCGTGTGCTCTTTGTTGCTCTCGATGAACGCGGAGGTTTTTGCATGGAATGTCTGCCGCTGCAAAAAGGGATGTTGCTCTTCTCGCACCGGAAAGAACCGAGCGTCAAAGTCGCTGCGGAGCCGCTCACCCTTGCGCGCATCGGAGGATCGACGATCGACTTCCGCGAGGGCCGATTCAAGCTGGATTTGCCGGAGGACCAGACACAAAGGTGTGCATGTTCACGAGACAGTTGCCAATGCATACGCGCAGAAGACGGGGTACACTGAAAGGCAATGATCCGCCTGCCCCAGCGCCTCGAACGGAAATTGGAGGAACTTTTCGCCTCATCGAAGGACAGGGTGGCATTCGTGACGGAAGCGATTGAGAAAGCGCTGGAGGAAGAAGGAGAAGACACAGGCGGCCCGCAGTTTGTTGGCGGTACGCTCCATCTTTTTACGGACGGCGGTTCCCGTGGAAACCCCGGACAGGCGGCTGTCGCGGCGATTCTGGAAGACCCCACGGAAGGAAAAGTTCTCCGGGAGCACTATGAACGGATCGGCATCGAAACGAACAACGTCGCGGAATACCGGGCGCTGATCGAAGGACTCAAGATCGCGGAACGCTATCATCCGAATCGGCTCATCGCCCACCTCGACTCCGAACTGGTCGTGAGGCAGCTGAACGGCGAATACCGGGTGAAGATGGCTTCGCTCCAGCCGCTCGTGGAGGAGATCCAAGAACTCTCCATGCGCTTCCCGGACATCGTCTTTAAGCACATCCCCCGGGAGGACAACTATCGCGCGGACAGGCTCGTGAATAAGGCGCTGGATGAGCATCCGTCCCCGAAATACGAGAAACCGGGCAGGATGCAGCCACCGCTCGCCTTATAAGAATGAAGAATACAGAATTACGAATTAAGAATTCCTAATTCATAATTCCTAATTCATAATTCTTGTATGCGCGCCTGGAAATTCCTCTTTGCCATCGGCTGTTTCTCCCTACTTGCTCCTACTGTGTTTGCATATCCGAAGCTCACCCTTCGTTACAAACATCATCTCTTCACGCTCGATCCGGATTCATATCCGGAGTGGAGGGGGACGAAAGAAATATGGACGTATGACGGCCAGGAAATTCTTCCCCCTGCGGAGTTCCGGGTGGACGGCGACAGGATCCCGGCATTGCCGCCGAATGTCATCCGGACACTGCGGCCGGCATGGGACATCTCTGCGATCGCCGCGACCGTCCGGCGCGTGGCGGGGTCGGCTCTGAAACGCGAACCGCGAGACGTCGTCATACGGAAAAGCTCTACGGGCTCCATCGTTTTCGACGGTGTCGGGGCGCTGGGGAGGGTCGTTGACCTTCGACGCAGCGCAGAGTTGATCGCAGAAGCCCTGGAGAGCGGCATGACCGATATCGCACTCGTCGTGGAGGAGACTCAGCCGAGCATCACAGTGGACGATCCTGAACTTCGGGCCCTTAGCATCCGGGAAATCGTCACCGTCGGCGAATCGAACTTCGCGGGTTCACCAATCCCGCGGAGGCATAATATCGGTATCGGCCTCAGTAAATTCAATGGACACCTCATTCCGAAAAACACGGTCTTCTCCTTCAATGATGTCCTCGGACAGGTCGATGCAAGAGCGGGATACTGGAAGGAACTCGTCATTATGGGCGAGCACACGCTTCCGGAGTACGGAGGCGGCTTATGCCAGGTAAGCACGACGGCCTACCGCGGGGTGTGGGAGTACGGCTTCCCGATCACCGGCAGGCGCAATCACAGCTTTGCTGTGTCGTACTACGCTCCGCACGGAACGGATGCCACCATCTATCCGCCCCACACCGATATGAAATTCTTGAATGACAGTCCGGGCGCTCTGCTCCTACAGACCTACCATGAAAACGACCGCGCGTATTTCATTTACTACGGCACGAAGGACGACCGCACCGCGGAGGTGATCGGTCCCTATACCTGGGACTTTAGGCCGCCACCGCCGGATCGCACGGATTATACGACGGAGATCCCTGCAGGAACCAGCCGCAAGGCGGGTGAACAGCACCCCGGCCTCAAGGCGCAGTGGTTCCGCATTGTAAAAATGCCGGGAACGGAAGAGAAGATCGAATCGGTCTACTCCGCATACGAAGCCCGGCCATTCATCACACAAATCGGAGTTGTGTCGACGGGTGCGCGCATAGAGGTCCCGACATGGCTGGGACCGGAGTGGGACGAGGAAAGGGCAACGCGATAAAATTCTCCTGAGACGTGCGGGTAGGCAACCCGCGCTGGATATTGGTTGTTAGCAAAGCAGTATTTGTGTGGACTTAAGCGGAGAAGATAACTGCTCTAAAAGCAGGACATGACATCGCTCCTCCAAGCGGCCTGGAGCATCGAGAGCGAGATCCTCCAGAGCCGCTCCGCGAGCGCAGGATTCGATGAACACGCGCTCGTCCTCGCGAAGCGCGCGGAAGAATTCCATATTCGAACTCTCCGGCAGGAATCCTAGAAGATGCAGCACCCGAAGCGTGAATCCAAGGAGAATGTGCCTGGAGGGCGCTTTGCAGGAAAGAAGAAATTCGGAGAGAAGCGCAAAGAGTTCGGGGAGTGGCTCAACGTCCTGCGTGAGCCTCAAAATCAATTCTGTTCCCTCCCCCGCCGCCGCAAACGAAGCAACGTCGGAAAGATACTCATGCCCATGCAAGCGCTCCGCGCCCACGATGATGTACCCCGCCTTGTGCTCGATAAGCTCCAGTCGCGCGTGCGAGAACGGAAGGAGGGCGCCCCCCATCTTGCTCTTCAGGCGCCGCACAGATTTCGCTCTGGCGGCAACCCGACCCAACTCTTTCGTAAGCAAAATACAAAACCTGTCGGCCTCACCAACATTATGCGTTTGAAGAACGATGGCTTCGACGGTGCGGGAGTAGGACATAATTAAAAGGGTCATCGCGAAGCGCGGCTTTGCCGCGCTGGAGCGATACCGCTAAGGGAAAGGAGAGCTCGTGAGAGGAAAACCGTAGGTTGTCCTCTCATGCGAAAGTCCGATCCAGGCTCCCGTAAAACCTATCACTGGAATCACGAGGAATTCGAGGAGAGTGATGACCGGACCCGAAACCCTGAGACTTGAAAACACTGCATTTTTGAGAGCTGCAAAGGGGCCGCCGACACTAAAAGCCGGAACGAGAGCCGGAAGGCTCAAAAGCAAAAATACGATGAGAAGGACACTCAGCAATAGCGCCGCACTCATGAGCGCGGAAGCCTCCACCGCGAAAGGAAGGATGCTCGAAAGTGGCGATGCGCCCACGAGACGCTCGATGAGGATCTCTTCTCTGCGCTCAAGAGCGCGGCGGCGCACGAGCTCGATCAGAAGGAAGAATGCCACCCCGGCGACCAGGAGAAGAAAAAAGAGAACAAGCGAGCGTCCTGCCTCCGTGAAACGAAGCATCTCGTAGACTTGCTGCTCCTGATCCGTCACCTGGGAGAGGAAAGTGGGATCGACCACGGACTTCCACTGCTCCTGACGAATGAACGCAGCGAACGCGTCGTAATCATCAAGTGAGCGAAGGGTGACGGCGATGGTGTCGGGGAAAGGATTCTCCAGGTTGTATTCCTCCAGAAATGCGACGAGCTCCGGGTCGCGGCGTCGCTCCAGTTCATAGGCCTGCTCGCGGGTGACATACTGAGCCTCGTCGACATAGGGCAGCTCCCTGATTCCACCATAAAACTGCTGAATCTCCTGATTCGTCGCACCGGAAAGAATCTCGAGCCGGAGATCCGTCTGTGCTCGGAGCATCCGCTCCAGACTCTCGGCTCCAATGAAGAGGAGGAAGAGAAACTGGATCAACGCAGCGGCGGCAACAAATGCCGCGAGCGAAGCGCCAAGCCCACGATCGCGCACAATGTTCAAAATCCCGCGACGAAGCCCGCGCTTGAAAAGAATTCCATACTCGGGACTGAGGAGCATGGATGGCAGTATAAAGAAGCAAAAGGGTTTAGTCATTACCGGTCGCCGTATGAGGTTTGCGGGTTACGGGTTACGGGTTTGTCGAAGATATTTTTTCCGAACCCGTAACCAGTGACTATTTCCGTCCCGCCTTTATTCTCTCCGGCTTCAGCTTGCCCGAAGCCATTTTCTGGAGTCTCTCCACCGCCTCCAGGCACTCCTTTGCACGCGTATTTTTCGGATCCAGACCGATGGCATGGAGAAAGAGCGACTTCGCTTTCGGAAAATTCTGAACCTGCAGGTACGAGACA
>JBBTTQ010000038.1:0-16944 GCA_038064175.1 Patescibacteria group bacterium | reverse complement strand
TCGGACGCTTGCGTCCGCCCATAACGCTTCTCTGCTTGAGTGCGATCTCCACACGGGACGTACGCACCAGATCCGCGTGCACCTTTCCGGCATCGGGTACCCCGTGCTCGGCGACAGCAGCTACGTGAATTCCTTAAGCGAACGCCTGACCGGGGAATACGATATCCGTTCCATCTGTCTGCATTCGTGGAAACTCTCGTTTGTGTCACCCGCAGGCGGGAAAAAGCACGACGTTCTGGCGGAATTGCCCGAGGAATTTATAACGACTCTTCGCAAGGTTGGAATCCCCTTCAACGCGTAATCCTGTTTATTTGTTCCATTGCGTTCAAACATGTTATGGGTTATACGTTACCGTGTATTCCACGGCGTCCAGAATCTCGTTCTTCGCGTTGCGCGCCGTGATCTTGTACACGTTCTTCCCCGCTTTCAGGTTTCCAAACGCTGCATTCGCAATGTAGTTCCAGGTGACCTTGCCGGGCGCATAGAGCTGCAGACGGTAGTCATTCACCCAAATACTGGCAGTCAGGGCGTCCGTCGTCCCCTCGATCAAAAATTCACTGCCTGTGGCTGTATGCACGCCGCCCGCGGTTGGACCCGTAACGATGAGCGATCCGTGTTTGAGCGGAGCATTTGCGGGAAGCGTCTCCGGTGTCGCTGAAATACTGCTCAGAGAACTCCCCTCTTCGACGATGCCCTCTATCCCTTCGCCCAAGATGATTTTCAGGACCGCAGGCCCGCTCTTGTTGCCGGCATCGTCGATGGCGACGACCGAGAAGATGTTCTCGCCAAATTTGTAATTGCCGAGCCGCGTGCTCGCGAGGTAACTCCATTCGCCCTTGCTGGGCGAGAAGAGTTGCAACCGGTAATCATTGACGAGAATCCCGACAGCGCCCGTCGGAGCCTTGCCGCGGAGGACGAGCTCTTCTTTTCCAGTACGCCATGTCTGCCCCTGATTCGCCGGAGACGTGATCGTCGGAGGATCCGGAGCCTTGAATTCCCGTCTGACGGTGCGACGCGTTTCCTCCAGAATATCTCCGGCCGCGTTCACGGCAACGATCGCAATATCAAATTCCTGAGCGCCTGCCGGGAGCGCAATTTCCTGAGAAAACGTTTTGGAGTCCGCCGCCAGAATCGCATCATATTCATTCACCTTGATATTGGAGACCCCCTCGCCGAACACTCCTTCCACTTTGACCGTGGCCGATGCGATGAGTTCGTCCTGCGCGGGAGTCCTGACCATCAAGAAACCCGACAGGATATCTTCTGCTTTATCCTGATTTTTGCCCGTGGCCGCCGTCCTCGTAAGCATTGCCTTGCGGATTCTGCTTTCCCCCGCAAACGGCATCATGTCAGCGACAGGGTCGAGGGCTGTCCGGTACGCATAGAGATCGTCGCCGATCTCGTCCTTGTCGGGAAATTCGATCTTCTGCCCCTCACCGACGAAGATAGGGGCGCTGTCCACTCCCCGGAGGGTGATTTCCACTCCGAGTCCCTCGCCTGCAAAGACGCTTGCGCGCATGGGTGAAAGCAGAGCCTCCGTCGCGGCCGTGAGTGCATAGGTGGCAAACGGTGTTTCTACGATCCGTGAGATAGAGCCCGTGAAGGACTTCTTGGTCGAAACGGCTATCCAGAGAACTCCCGCATTGAGCGCCAGATCCAGCGTGGATTCTTTGGCCCCGAGGGCGCTTTCGGAAATGTGGAGCTCCGTCTGCTCGTCGAGTCGCGCGAAGGTGCCATCGAAGAATCGAAGCGTTGCGTGGGTGCCCTTGCCGGTCGTCAGTCTGTCTCCCGGATAGAGCTTCATGCCGTCCTGCGCTCGCTGCAACTCGCCTTCATCGAGAAGCACGTTGACCGTCCCCCGCCCCTCGACCGAGAGGACTGCCGGTGAATGCCGGATGGGGTTGCCCACTCCAAACAGACGGAGGAAGAACGTCCCTGCCAGGTAGAGAGCGATGAGAACGCCAAGACCCAATGCCGCCCAGCGCAAGAAAGAGGGAACCGGAGATTCCGGTGCGAGCGGATAACTCCCCCGCCGGTGACGCGAATGGAAGAGCATGAAAGGCTCACAATGCTATAAAAGAAACGCGATGGTGCGCAAGTATATTTACCTTAGCCCGAAGGAACGTTGCTCGTTCCTCGTTTCTCTTCACTTGTTTGATTCCATCGAGCAACGAGTAACCAGAAACAAGCTACGCCGTCACGCGCGCCACCTCCTCCTTCGTCGTCCTCCGCTCCTTCACAAAGCGGTCACCCCACTCCCTCATCGTCACAAATCCCTCCTTTTTCGCCTGTGCAAAGATTTTCGGACCCTGTTCCAGGTTCAGGATCAGATCCTGCACAGCCGGAGACACGGTCAGGAGTTCGGGGAGCGCCATCTGTCCGCCGTAGGACTCGTGAGCGGAAGGGTCACATGCGCCTCTCCCCTCCCGGCATGCGGGCGTGAGCGTCCGGACAAGTCGCTGCGCCAGAACGGCCCTCAAGGCCGGCGCGAAGGTATAGGGACTGACGCCCATGGAGAGGAGGCGCGGAATCGCTTCCACCGCCGAGTTGGTGTGGAGGGTCGAAAGAACCAGGTGTCCCGTGAGCGACGCATTGATCGCGGTCTGAGCTGTTTCGGAATCGCGTATTTCACCCACGAGGATCACGTCTGGATCATGACGGAGGACGGACCGGAGACCCCCAGCAAAAGAGTAATCATGATCGGCATCGATCTGACTCTGAATGATCCCCTTAAGCTCATATTCAATGGGATCCTCCAGCGTGATGATGTTCCGCTCTCTTCCGACAATCGTGGAGAGGAGCGCGTAGAGCGTCGTCGTTTTGCCGGATCCCGTTGGCCCCGTGACGAGGATGAGGCCGTTCGGAAGTTCGACGAGCTCCGTCAGAGTCTTCTCGATCTCTTTCGGGAACCCCAGTGCGGGAAGCGGGATGATGCCGCGCTTGGGATCGAGGAGGCGCAGAGTCACCGCTTCGCCAAAACGCGACGGGAGTGTCGCCGTACGGACGTTCACGATCCTTCCCTCTGAGTCGAACGTGTACTGTCCGTCCTGCGGAATATTCGTGAGGTTCAGTTTCAGCTTCGCCAGGAATTTGATCCGCCGGAGAATATCTAAGTATTGAGCCGGCGAGAGAAATGCGATTGAATGCAGGACACCATGGAGACGGCATTCCAGACGCACGTTCTCTTTCTGCGGTGAAAAGTGGATGTCGGAGACGCCGATGACCGCGCACGTCTCCTGCAGCTTCGTGAGGACCGTTTCGCCGGGGAGATGTTCCGCCCCCATCGAGCGAAGTGGATCCAGAGGCGAGGACGCGCCCACGGAAGCGTCTTTTTTCGGTTCTGACGTTGGTTCGGGCATAACAGATCATTATAGCACATTTTGTGGAGAACTGCTATGCGTGTTCCCCGCTCACTTCAGTCAAATATTCAAATTCTGAGCACTACATCCTCATCAAATCCCAAGCATCCATCACCAAGCTACAAAATTATTTTGAATTTAAAGAATGGGATTTTGTTTAGAATTTAGGATTTAGCATTTAGAATTTCGTCTCCCGATGGCCTACCGTCCGCACACTCTCAGCGAAACGCAGAAGCGACGTTCTCTTTTACAGAGGATGACGATCGTTCATGGATTCTTTCTGCTCATGCTGCTCGTCATTGTCGCCCGATTGATCGAGCTCCAGATTGTCGACGGAGAGGTGTACCACGAAAAGGCTCAGTCGCAGCACTTCCGTGGCATCCGACTTCCCGCCAAGCGCGGTGAGATCCTGGGTCTCAGCAGTAAAACTGGTGAGGCTAATATTTTTGCGACGAATACGACGCTCGATTTGGTCTACGTCGATCCCCTCGTCGTGGATGATCCCACCTTCATCGCGGAAACCCTTGCGGACATTCTCGTGACCGAGGAGTTCCACAACGTTTGCTCGGAAGGAAAACAGGCCTGCCCGCGGGAACTGATCCCCTTCTATCTGCCGGCCTTCGACCCCATTGAACAGGTGAAGCGCGTACAGTCAGGGGTTCTGTTTGAGCCGATCCTCACGACGAAGCCGCCTCTGGACCTCCTGAAACTTCCCGATCAGACGGAAGTGAAGAGACTCTTCGCCCGCGAGATCGAGAAGAAGATTTCCGAGAAGAAAGTCACGTTCGTGCCGCTCAAATACGGAGCGAATAAGGAGGAAATGCGCGCAGTCGCGGAACTCGGGATTCCGGGCGTGGAAGTGATCGAGGATGGGAATTTGATCTATGCGAACCCCGAGGACGTTCCGCAGATCTCCGTCGACGGCGCCGCGAGGAAACTGGCTCCCCTGCTGACGATGGATCCCGTGGTCGTCCGACGTCTGCTCCTCGAGCGCCCGCTCCGGTACGTGTCGATCATGCGTCGCTTGCCGCCGAAGCTCTCGCAAAGCATCAAGGAGGTCCAGCTCAAGTCGCTGAAGGAAACGCAGGAAAGGAAACGCCAGGCGGCGAACGTCAAGGAGGCACAGGAATTGCAATACCCGCTCCGCAGCATCGCCCTCATCCAGGAACACTGGCGCTTCTACCCCGATACGACCGTCGCGTCCCATGTCGTGGGATTTCTGAATACCAACCAAGAAGCGCAGTACGGCGTCGAACGGACGTTTAACCCGATCCTCAGGGGACAGGAAGGTCTCATCAGCACGGTGAAAGACCCCCAGGGCGGACAGATCCTCACCGCCGAGCAGACCATCATCGATCCGAAGGACGGCGACACGATCGTGCTCACGATTGACAGAGCCATTCAGAAAGAAATCGAAACTCTCCTGCAGGCCGCCATCGAAAAGTACCAGGCGGAAAGCGGACAGGTGATCGTGATGGATCCGGAGACCGGGCACGTCCTCGCGATGGTCAACGCCCCGCTCTTCGACAGCAACAATTACGCCGTCGTGTATGAGAAAGAGCCTCTGTTTCTGAACGAAGGGAGGGAAAACCAGATCGTCGTGGAGGTGTTCCATCCGGATACGAATCAGCGAGTCGTGAAGGCGTACAGAAACGACGTCTTCACGCCCGAAGGCAGGGAATTCCTGAGCGAGAAAACGAGGGAGGCGCTCACGGAGCTGGAAACACTCTATGACCTTGAGGATTTCGCCCGGTACTACATCTACCTCGGTGAAAATAACCGCAGGGAGATCTTTCCCACCGAAGATCCCGGATTCTTCCTCAAGTACAAGAACAACATCGGTGTCGGAGCGTACTTGAACAGGAACATCCAGGAAATCTACGAGCCGGGCTCCGTCATGAAGCCGATCACGATGGCCATCGCCCTGGATCAGGGCGAGGTGACTCCGGACGATATCTATGACGACACGGGCCCCGTCAAAGTCGACGAGTACACCATCAAAAACTCCCTGCTCACCTATTACGGGAAAGTGACCATGACGAACTGCCTGGAGCTCTCCATCAACACCTGCATGACCAGCGTGTCCGAGAAACTGGGTCCGAAGTTGTTCCACCGGATGCTGACGCGATTCGGATTCGGCCACATCACGTCGATCGAGCTTGAGGACGAACTTCCGGGCGAGATGTTGCCATGGGACGACTGGTCCCGATCCCTCCTTGCCACCGCCGCTTTCGGGCAGGGAATCTCCGTCACGCCGCTCCAGATGGTCACGGCCTTCTCGGCGCTCGCGAACGGCGGCAGGCTGCTTCGCCCCACCATCCTCGACAGCGTCATCCATGCGGACGGAACCGTGGAAAAAACCGAGACGCGCGTTCTCGATCAGGTCATCACGCCGGAAACGTCGGACACCATCACCGCCATGCTCGTGAGTTCCGTCGCCAAAGGCTATGCGAAACCCGCCAAGGTGAAGGGGTATCACATCGCGGGAAAAACGGGCACCAGTCAGATCGCCGGTCCCGGAGGCAAGTACGAGACAGGGACGGGGTCCACCGTTGCCTCCTTCATCGGCTACGCGCCGACGCACAATCCTAAATTTGTCGCGCTCGTGAAGCTCGACCGCCCGAAAGCCAAAAACATCACGCACGGCGCGCAGGCCGCGGCTCCGATCTTCCACGACATCGCTGAATTTTTAATCAAGTATTACGGTCTTCCACCGGATGACCCGACGGGAAAATAGCTGCCTATTTCACCGTCACCGATTTCGCCAGATTCCTCGGCATGTCGGGATTCTTCCCTCGCTTCACGGCCAGGAAGTAAGCCAGTACCTGAATGGGGATGATATTCACGATGGCCTGCGCGGGTCCGGCATCCGGCACTTTGATCCACTCATCGAAGGCCTCGTGCTTCTTCGGCGAAACGCCGATCGTGAAGGCGCCCCGGGCCTTGAGTTCGATGGTATTCGTGATCACGTCGGTCGTGACCTCGTCATTCCCGACAAGGGCGATGCACGGCGTGCCGTGCTCGATCAGGGCGATCGGCCCGTGCTTCAGCTCGCCTCCGGCGAATCCTTCCGCATGGACATAACTCACTTCTTGGATTTTGATGGCGCTCTCGAGGGCCATGGGATAGTTCCAGCTCTTGCCGATAATGTAGAGATCCTCGTCGTCTTTGATGCGTTCCGCGAGATCCTTCAAACGCTTTACGTAGCGAGGGTTCAACATATCGTTAATGAGCGCCGATGTTTCAAGAAGGAGCGTTTTTCCTTCCTGCAACCTGCCGGCAAGCGCATGCGCGATCAGAAGCAGCACCGCGAGCTGTCCCGTGAGCGCTTTGGTCGATGCCACCGCCCGCTCGGGTCCGGCATTGATGAGGAGGGTGTCGTCGGCCTCCCGCGCGATCGTCGAGCCCTCGACGTTCACGATCGCAAGGACTTTGGATCCCTTCAGTTTCGCAACGCGCATGGCGTCGAGAACGTCCGCGGTCTCGCCGCTCTGCGAAACAACAATGACGAGGCTCTCGGGCTTCAGGAAGTGATGGTAGAGCTTGAACTCGCTGGCCGGCGCGAAGTTCACGTGTTTCTCGGCAATGACCGAGAAGAAGTACTCCGCCGCCATGCAGGCCTTGGCCGCCGTGCCGCACCCGACGAGGAATGTGCCGCGCGCGTCCTTGATGGCCTCAGCTAGGGCCTTGATCTTTTCCTCATCCTGATTCACAGCGCGCGCCACGCTTTCCTTCTGATCCATGATTTCCTTCAGCATATAGTGCTCGAAATCCCCCTTCTCCGCCTGTTCGATGCTCCAGGTGATTTCGATCTCGCGCTTTATCTTCTCCGCTCCCGTCAGAAGATCGGTGAAGAGAATATTTTCCCCGTCGGTCACGACCATCTCGCCGTCATCTAGGTACTGGACGGTCTTCGTGTACTTCACGAACGCCGGGAAATCGGACGCGACGAAGTAGCCGTCCTCACCGACCCCGACGATCAGCGGCGAGCCCGTGCGCGCGGCAACGAGCGTATGCGAAGCCGTGTGGAGCGCGAGGATGGCGAAGCGCCCGTGAAACTTGAGACACGCGCGCCGCACCGCAGCCGCGAAATCAGGATCCTTCTTCAACTCCTCTTCTATCAGGTGCGGGATCACCTCCGTATCCGTCTCTGACTGGAACCGGTGGCCCTTTGCCAGGAGTTCCTTTCGGAGCTCCGTGAAGTTCTCGATGATCCCGTTATGAATGACGGCGATGGTCTGATCGCACGACAAATGCGGATGCGCATTCAGCTTCGTGACCCCTCCATGCGTTGCCCAGCGGGTATGCGCGACCGCCAGACTGCACTGATCGTAAAACTCGAGGCCGTTCACGGCGCTGATTTTCCCGATGTCCTTTTTCACGAGAAAGCCGTCGCCGATGCTGCAGGCCACTCCCCACGAGTCATAGCCCCGGTATTCCAGATGCTTGAGCCCCTCTATCACGAGCTCGCCCGCATCCGTCCGGCTGCCGACATATCCGATTATTCCGCACATTGATATCGTATTCTTGCGGAAAAACGGCCTCCGGTCAATGGCAGACGAGAATCGAGAATCATGAATGAAGAATATTGACCTAGCTATTGCAAATCACTACTATTTCCCGGCTCTATGCCGATTATCGAGTCCGCCATCAAGCGCGCGCGCCAGAATGAAACGCGCCGCACGAGGAGACAGCCGTTCAATACGCGTCTGAAGTCCGTCGTGCGCGCATACACCGACCTTATAAAGGAGGGGAAGAAAGATGAAGCCGGAAAAATGCTGTCCCTCGTGATGAAGGTGATCGACACCGCCGCGAAGAAGCACATCCTGCACAAGAACAATGCGGCGCGGAAGAAATCGAGATTGAGTTTGATGCTGGCAAAAAAGAATGAAGAATGAGGAATGAGGAATAGGCCATTCTTACATTCATAATTCCTCACTCTTCATTTTCATGCGTATTCTCTCCCTCGACATCGGACGGAAGCGGACGGGAGTTGCCTTCCTCGACGAGGAGGCAATAGGCATCGTGATGCCCCTTAAAACGCTCCGGCACGGCTCCGAACAAGAATTTCTCGATGCCGTGTCGATGATCATCCGCGATCGGGGCGTTCATCAGATCGCCATCGGGCTTCCGAAGCTTCTTTCGGGCAAGGAAGGATCTCAGGCGGAATTTGTACGCAGCAGAGCCGAGCGACTCAGAGTTCTTGGCATCCCCTTCACATTCGTCGATGAGCGCTACACCTCCAGAGAGCTCTCCCCCGCCCTCCCGAGGCGAAAGAGCCCCGGGCGCGTAAATCCTGATGAACTGGCTGTTATTGCCATTTTGGAAGCGTATATTAGAAGTTGACAATACACGTAAAAATGATTATTTTATATCACTGGTCTTTGAACACCTTGGGCTACCGAACGATCGGTTCACCGATCGCATGAAGCAGCAAAAACTGACCTGCTTCCAGCTCCGACCGAGTGGTGAGAAAAAGAAATTTGCGCCACGGTTCAAGGAGTGTCGTACGACGAGCGGCTCACGTTTAGTAGACATTCGTAGAAAAAGTAACATCTCATCTCCACTGTCTACTCAAACCTGTCGCAAAACTTTTGCTCCTGTCAATTTTCTGGTAGAACGAGGGTTGTTCTTTCTCCCGCATCCATGTCCGCTCCCATGACCGCCACTTCTTCCTCACAGCAGCAAGCACAAAACTCCCAGCTCGCGCTCAACCTCCAAGAGTTGCTCAATAATCTTTTCATGGTACTCACGGAAAAGGAAGTAGCGGTCATTAAGAAGCGTTTTGCATTATTCGGACAGCCAAAGCAAACACTGGAGAAAATCGGCAAACACTTCAAAGTGACACGCGAGCGCATCCGTCAAATCGAGAGCATCGCTCTGAGCAAGCTCAAGCGCACGGTGCGGACCACACGCCTGGACGAGATCAACGAACTCGCAAAGACGGTTCTCAGAGCCCACGGCGGCATGATGGCGGAGGACGAACTCGTCTCCCTCGTTTTGAAGCGCATTCAGGGAAGCGCAGCGGCGGATGGAGCCATCCTTCGGCTCTCTTTTTCCATTGATTCCGACATGAGCTCCACTGGCCGCACGATCACGTTCGTGCCCTTCTGGAGACTGGCATCCCTCTCGGCGGAGGACATCTCCTTCATCGTCGAGAACATGGTGAAAATCTTAAAGAAGCGCAAAACCTGCATGCAGGAGGAGGAGCTGATTTCCGCCACTCAGGCGATGAACCTCTTCAAGGACCGCCTTCCGAGCGCGGAACTGATCCGGAGCTGCCTCAAAATCGATGAGCGTCTCCGGAAGATCGACGAAGGCTGGGGGCTCACTGAGTGGCGCTTCGTCCGTCCCCGGAGCATCCGCGACAAAGTGGAAATCATTCTCAAGAAATCCGGCGAGCCGCTCCACTTCATGGAGATCGCCAACCGCATTCGAGATGCGAAATTCGACCACAAGCACGTGACCGTTCAGGCCGTCCATAACGAACTCATCCGCTATCCGCAGTTCGTCCTCGTTGGCCGCGGTCTCTACGCCCTCAAGGAATGGGGCTACGAGCCGGGAACGGTGGCCGACGTCATCGAGCGCATCCTGAAAGAGAAAGGACCCTTGAGCAAAAAAGAGATCATTGTGGAAGTTTCAAAGCAGCGCACCGTCAAGGTAGGGACGATTTCCCTGAACCTCCAGAAGATGCCCTACTTCACCCGCGTCGGTCGCGCCGTCTACGCCTTCGACGCCAGCAAGAAGTGATTGGAGTGCACTCCATGCACTTTTCATGTCATTCCGGAACCTCTTCACCGGGTTATTTCTCTGCCTGCCTCTTGTCGGGTGCTGGCGGCAGGAAGTGATCCCCTTGCCTCAGGGCGTACAGGAAGTGACAGGGATCATTCGTCCGGCAGAGATATCCCGGACACGGCGGGGCACACACCTCATTCTCGTGAATGGCACTGAGAAATATTTTCTGGAAAGCGCCGCCTTTGATCTCGATGAATTTGAAGGAAGTGAAGTGACGCTCAAGGGAACGCTGGAACGCAATATCGATCCCACAGCCCTCCCCGTGCTGATTGTCCAGGAAATCGAGGGGTTCAGCGCACAGACACGCACGGTCTTCATCGCGGAACTCGGGATGACCATCGATATTCCATCGACCTGGCGGGAGACCTGGAAGAACGGACTCGTCGCGTTCTCCGCTTCGGGCTCGAGCGCGCCAGTCCTCGTGATCGGCGGACAATCGGCGGAGCAAACCCCGCTCCAGTTTTTCTCATCCTCGGCTGCGCCGCACATGGATGGAAAAGAAACGATTCCCATCGTCGTTGCTTCGAAAAGGGCGTTGCGCGTCTATGAAGCGGAATCGACCGAGCAGACGATCTATATCGACCGTGGCGAAGGTCAGGGCGATGACAAAACGAGAATTATTGCCATCCTCTTCCATCCTCCGGAGGGCGGCGAGAAAGTAATGACGGAGATGTTCCTGCAGACGATCCGGAGCATCAAATTCGGCCGGGAGGGGGCCTCGTCCTCGCAGGCCAAATCATCCGCCGGTTCTGAAGAATCTGCCGCTTTGAGCGGCCTTGGCAAGCCTTGTGGTGGCGATGCGGGCATCCTCTGCCCTGCGGGTCAATACTGCGACGTCACGGATCTCGCAGCGAATATCGGAATGTGTAAAAAGCGGTAAGAGGAATGGTCCTCCATGCCTTTCCCGTCTTTCGTGCCTTTTCGTAGGGTGTACGTTAGTATACCAGCATGTTTTTGCTCTCCGACAAGCCATCTTTTTTGACAGGAAACCATCTACGCATAGGATATCAGTGTACGTTCATACACCGATGATTCGAAGTCGTTCCATTGCGTGATGGAACGCCCTTCCGAACTCTGGAAGGCACATGAATGCGCACTTTTGCCTCCTTTCACAACTTCAATTTCTCCGAGGCATCCTTCTCTTCCCCTTTTCCCCACCTTATCATGCGTTCATCTTCTTCCTCCATAATGATGGATCCCAAGACAGAACCGAAAACAAAATCCCAGGGCGATGCCAAGCGCGACGCCTCGTCGTCCGTGAAAATGGACGCCATCAAGGCGGCTCTCGCGCAGATCAAGAAACAGTACGGCGATGGCGCGATCATGCAAATGGGTGATGCAGCGAACACGGAGATCGAAAAATTCCCCTCCGGCTCCTTAAGTCTCGACATCGCCCTCGGCGGCGGCATCCCGAAGGGTCGCATCATCGAGATCTACGGACCGGAGTCGTCCGGAAAAACCACGCTCGCACTCCATGCCATTTCCGAAGTCCAGAGGCTCGGCGGCAAAGCGGCCTTCATCGATGCCGAACACGCGCTGGACGTCCAGTACGCCAAAAAAATCGGCGTCGACATCGATACCCTCCTCGTCTCGCAGCCCGATGACGGCGAGCAGGCCCTCGAAATCACGGAAGCGCTCGTCCGTTCCGGCGGCATTGACATCGTCGTCATCGACTCGGTCGCGGCCCTGACCCCGCGCGCGGAGATCGAAGGCGGCATGGGAGACAGCCACATGGGGCTCCAAGCAAGGCTCATGAGTCAGGCCCTGCGCAAATTGACGTCCATCGTCAGTAAAACGAACTGCTCGGTCGTCTTCATCAATCAGATGCGCATGAAGATCGGCGTCATGTTCGGGAATCCCGAGACCACAACCGGCGGCAATGCTTTGAAGTTCTATGCGTCTCTGAGGCTCGACGTCCGGAGAATCGACAAGATTCTCGAGAAAATTCCTACAAAGGACAAAGACTCGGACGCCGTGCAGGAGATCGTCGGCAACCGAACCCGCGTCAAAGTCGTGAAAAACAAGGTTGCTCCCCCCTTCCGACAGGCCGAATTCGACATTCTCTACGCCCGGGGAATCAGCAAAGAAGGTGACATCCTCGACTTGGGCGTCAAGTACGGCATCCTTGAGAAGTCGGGTACCTACTTTCGTTACGGTGAGGAAACACTCGGCCAGGGTCGGGAACTTGCGCGCCAGTACCTTATCCAGAACAGGAAAACCGCAGAGAAGATCGAGAAGGAGATACGGGAAGCGGCAAGGAAGGCCGCCTTGTAGTTTGCAACGCGCATGGCACAGGTTGCAGGAAACATGCAATGAGAACCCTGCAACCTGTGCCATTCCAAGAGTATCGCAGTCATTCTACAATCCTAACCACGATGAACTGATCGAAGTGCATGCACTGCCGCTCGAGGAAGCTATCGAAAAGATCCTCGGGAGCGACCCCGTGCATACGGCGAGCGCGTATGCCTTGCTGCGATACGCCCGGGAACACCCCTAAGTTTTCCACGACCTGTCCACATATTCTCTACAGAACTCCGTTAGGTCAGAAACCCGGGCGCCTGTCACATCGTTTCAGTGTCCCTTTCACCCTCCCGCGAGATAGGATATCCACCCACTTCCCCCTTGTATGGTCTCCGCTGCAACCCTCCTCGAAACCCAGCCGCACTCCACGGAAGCGGAGAAGACTGTGCTCGGAGCACTTCTCTTGGATCCGGAGGCGATTATCAAGATCTCCGACCTTCTCGTGCCCGAGGATTTTTACGACCCGACCTACAGAGTGATTTTCCAGGCGATCCACGAACTCTACACACGTCATGAGCCGATTGACTTCGTGACGGTCGCAAACAAACTCGCGGATAACAAAAAAATTCAAGACATCGGCGGTACGGCGTTCCTCGCGAATATGGCGTCCGAAGTTCCGACATCCTCGCACATCTATCAGTACGCGCAGATCGTCAAAACAAAGGCGGTGCACCGCCGCATCATCGACGCGGGGCAGAAGATCGCCGCCTTCGGTTACGAGACGGATAAACCCGTGGTTGAACTCCTCGACAACGTGGAAAAAACGGTCTTCACCATCACGAATACGTTCCTCAAAGAGAAATTCATGCACATCCGCGACGTGCTTGATGCCCGCTACGAAAAGTTCGCGGAGATGCATGAGTCGAAGGACGACAATGCGGTGAAGGGCGTACCAACGGGGTTCCATGGCCTTGACCAGAAACTCTCCGGGCTTCAGCCCAGTGACCTCATCGTCATCGCAGGACGTCCGAGCATGGGAAAAACGGCGCTGGCGCTCAATGTCGCCCAGAACGCCGCCATCCGCTTTCATAAGACGGTCGGCATTTTCTCCCTCGAAATGAGCAAGGAACAACTCGTCGATCGCCTGTTCGCCTCCATGCTCGGCGTCGACAGCTGGAAACTGCAACGCGGCAAACTCGATGACAGTGATTTTCAAAACATGGGGCCGATCATGGATGAACTCAACAAAGCCAACATCTTCATCGATGACTCCGTCGCATCCTCCATGCCGGAACTCCGCGCGAAGGCCAGGCGTCTCCAGATGGAGCACGGACTCGATCTGCTCATCATCGACTACCTGCAGCTTATGAGCACGGGGAACAGCCATTACGCCGGAAACCGCGTGCAGGAGATCTCGGAAATCTCGCGCTCGCTCAAACAAATCGGCCGTGAGCTCCATGTCCCCATCCTGGCCCTCTCCCAACTCTCCCGCGCCGTCGAAAGCCGACCGGGCAATATTCCCCAGCTCTCCGATTTACGTGACTCCGGTTCCATCGAACAGGACGCGGACATCGTGCTCATGATGTACCGCGAGGACTACTACGAGGAAGACTCCGACCGCCCCGGCCTCACGGATCTCTACATCCGCAAACACCGAAACGGCCCCACGGGACGCATCGAGCTTCTGTTCAAAAAAGAGCAGATGCGATTCTATGACGTGGATAAGGCACACTCGAGGATGCCAGCGACGGTGGATGACTAAAAATGATGCGAAGGACAGGGTATACTCCGCTCATGTCCCCTGCCTTCATTCCCGTCCGCCCGGAGCTGACGCTCGCGGCGATCCTCGGTTATGCCTTCTTCGCGTTTGCGATCGGACTCGTTCTCACACCGTGGTTTGTCTCGTTTCTCCGGAGAAACAAACTCGGAAAGCAACTTCGCGTGGAAACCGTGGACGGCCGCGAGCCGTCCATTTTCCGTAAATATCATGAAGCGAAGATGGGCACCCCGACCATGGGAGGCCTCCTGATCTGGGGGTCTGTCCTCATCACGGTGCTTTTCTCTCGTGGCCTTTCCTACTTCGGGATCGTCGAGAATTCACTTCTTCAACGGGGACAGGTCTATCTGCCGCTCTTCATGCTCGTGGCTCTCGGCATTCTCGGCGCTGCCGATGATTATTTGAATATCACAGGGGTTGGAAAGAAGCGCGGACTCGACGTCCTGCCGAAAATTTCCTCTCTCCTCTTTATCAGCGTGTTTGGCGCTCTCTTGTTTTACTTCAAACTCGGGTACCACGAGATCCATGTCCCGTTCTATGGCGTTCTGGATGCCGGCCTCTGGTACATCCCCATTTTTGTCTTCATCATCATTGCGACGGCAAACGCGGTGAATGTTACGGACGGGCTCGACGGTCTTGCCGGCGGACTTCTGCTCATCGCATTCGGAGGTTTCGGACTGCTTGCGTATTTGAACGGACTCGCGGTGCTCGCCGCCTTCTGCGCGGTCTCTGCGGGAGCAATTGCCGCGTTTCTCTGGCACAACGTTCCTCCTGCGCTCTTTTTCATGGGAGATACCGGGTCGCTTGCTCTCGGCGGAACGCTCGGCGTCATCGCGCTCATGATCGATCATGTCCTGGTCCTCCCGCTGCTTGGATTCGTCTTCGTCATCGAGATGCTCTCGGTCATCATCCAGCTCACAAGCAAGCGTTTTCGCGGCGGGAAAAAGGTGTTTCGCGCCGCCCCCATCCATCATCATTTTGAGGCGTTGGAATGGGGCGAGAGCAAAGTCACGATGCGTCTCTGGATCATCGGAGGTTTTTTTGCATTCCTGGGCATTATCGTGGGGCTTCTTGGGTAGCCTCGAAAGTAAGGTAGGGTAGGTAAAGTAGGTATGGTGCGTCTCCTCTGACCTACCTTACTTCCCTTACATAGCGTACCTACCGGACGTCGTCCCCGTTTGCTATCATCGAACCATGAAACGTGTCGCCATCAACGGATACGGCAGGATCGGCAGAGTCGTTCACCGACAGTTAGTGCAGCGCTTTCCCGAAGAAGTTTCCGTCGTGGCTATCAACGCATCGAGTGACGCAACCATGCGTGAGTACCTTTTAAAATATGACACCCTTCACGGACGCTTTGACGGAGACGTCCATGTTGAGGGGGAGAATTTAAACGTGAACGGAAAGACCGTCCGCGTCGTGAAGGAAAAAGATCCCGCACAATGCCCATGGAAGGAATTAAAGGTCGATCTGGTCATTGAAGCGTCTGGAAAATTCCGCAGCCGGGACAAATGCGAATTGCACCTTGGCGCGGGGGCGAAAGCCGTCCTGATCACCGCGCCTCCGAAAGACGACGTGACGATGATCGTCCGCGGCGTGAATGACCACCTGCTTCGGAAATCGCTTCCCATCGTCAGCGCAGCCTCGTGCACGACGAATTCGATCGCCCCCGTGGTGAAAGTGCTCGACTCCTGGAAAGGGATTGCGAGAGGCCTCATGTGCACGACGCATTCCTACACGACCTCCCAAAATCTGCTCGATAACTCCACCGATAGTTCCAAGCTTCGCATCGCACGTGCGGCCGCCCTGAATATCATCCCTTCGACGACCGGCGCAGCCAAGGCCGTCGGAAAAATCTTTCCGCACTTGCAGGGCAAAATGGACGGCATGGCTCTCAGGGTCCCCATGCCGGATGTCTCTGCGTCATACCTTGCCCTTCAAATGAAGGAACCCGTCACCGCAGAACAGGTAAATGATCAGCTTCGGAAGGCTGCAGAGGGTGAACTCAAAGGCATACTGGCCGTGGAACAGGGGCTCCTCGTTTCCTCGGATTACATTTCCGATCCGCATTCGAGTACCGTCGATCTCGAATCGACGAGCGTCGTCGACGGAACGCTGGTCCAGATTCTGGCCTGGTACGACAACGAATGGGGCTACGGAATGCGTGTCACCGAAATTGCGGAGCAGATGTGCAAACTTCTATGATCACGATCATTTTCGAAGCTCATGCGACGACGGTCGACAATGAAGCCGACCTTGCATCAGGATGGAATGACCCTGAGCTTTCGGAACACGGCATGCGCGAAGCGCGGGAGATGGGAATGCGCTACGCCGAAAATGCGCCCGCCGCGGTCTTTTGCTCCGATCTGGAGCGCGCCAGAAGGACCGCCGGGATCGCTTTCGGAACATCGGTACCGATAATTACGGATCCCCGCTTGCGCGAAATCAATTACGGAACTTATACCGGATTGTCGTCCCGGAAACTTCAACCGCTGAAGCAAAGGCATATCCGGATTCCTTTTCCCGGCGGGGAATCTTACCTGGAGAGCACGGAACGCATGCGAACATTCCTTGCAGGAATTCCGACCGTATACGGTGGCCGTACCATCGTCATTATCGGTCACAGAGCTACGCAGTACGGCCTGGAAGCGCTGCTCCGGGGAAAGACGTTGTCGGATGCCGTTTCGGAGCCCTGGACCTGGCAACCCGGATGGAAGTGCATAGGTTCAGATACATATTGCACTCCCTGGGTCAGCAATGACCTATGGGCAG